>CAMVRS010000018.1 GCA_947169935.1 uncultured Lachnospiraceae bacterium | reverse complement strand
TCAGAATGATAGTGAGATCCTTATCAGTGAACGGGCCATAAAGGAAGGATCAGATATAAAGATCGGTGATACCATCGATATAGATACCTTTGACAGATATATCCATGCTTTCTACAAAGAAGGGGAGGAAGAAAAGATCGCACAGGGCAGCGAGCCCGGCGGTATCACGTTTTTCTCAGGCTTTACCGTAATGCATGGGGATACGGTAAAACTTCCCGATCATTTCGGGTATCTGTTTACCAATGCGGATTTTGAAGTGATCCACGTTCCCGCCGGTTTAAAGAAGACGGTCACTGTTGTCGGAATAATGGAGGCTCCTTACTATGAGTCAGAGGGCCAGGCAGGTTACATGGCTCTGATGAAGACTGACATGGCAGTTGCAGAAGATGAGCAGGTAAATATCGTTTTAACAACAGATCTTAAGTCAAAAGATGATGCTTTCGCAAAGATCGCTATGATCCTGGACAGCCACAGGAGTGAAGAGGAGAGAGAAAAGGTCAGGAGTTCAGGCGCTGCATATGTGACGGAATACGGTACGCATATCCCTATAGAGGACGGAAGGATAGTGTCGAACGGTATGCTGCTGACCTTTGCATCAAAAGGGACGGACGGAAACCTGAATTCACTGATGATCTTTGCCCAGGCATTCTTCATAGTCCTGATCACGGCAGCTTCCCTTGTCCTGATCTATAATGTGTTCAGCATCTCTTATAATGAGAGAGCACATTACCTTGGAATGCTTTCATCTGTTGGAGCTACCGGAAAACAGAAGAGATGGAGCGTTTATTATGAAGTGTTCTCTCTGCTTATTCCCGCATTGCCTGCAGGCATCCTGCTGGGACTTCTGGTAGTGAAAGGCGGTATGAGCCTGCTGTATCCGCACTTTGCAGATATCATCAGTATGATAGCAACCAATGTGATAACGGGCAGGAGCTGTGAAATAGGATACAGACTTGTGGTTAATCCCGTAAATATCATTTTTATAATACTCTTCTCGATCATTGCTGTATGGCTGTCCGCTTTGATACCTGCGATAAAGATCAGCAAGGTGGGAACTGTGGAAAGCATACGCAGCGGAGAGATCACCACCATTAAGAGAAAAAAAGGATTTAAGTCTTTATTATCATATATGAAAAAAGGTATGCCGGAACAGCTTCTGGCAACAGCATCCATAAGCCGGAACCGTTATTCCACGAGAGGGATAGTAAGAAGCATCACAGCCTTTATTGTACTTACTTTGGTTACGGCATTTGCGGTACGCAGTTTTTCGGACATATTTAAGAGCAAAGCAAACCGGGAAGATTTTATACCCGGAGAAAAGTTTCAGGGATATGCATATTCCTTTGGTGTTGATGATGATCTGCAATATTATTCCGGAGTGAATGATATTATAACTTCTGATGAGCTGGACGGATATACGGTAATGAATTTCAGTTATTTTAAATATAACATTGCGATCGGGGATTACACGGATGAGTTCTATAACACACTTAAAACGTTGCTGGAAATGTATTTCCCCGGCGGTATCCCGGAAATGATAGTATCTAATTATCTTGAACCGGATTCGGTATGGGGGAATCCGGAAGTGAACATGCTCACGGTCACGGATGAGGAATTTGCCGAACTGGCGTATAAAGCCGGAGTAAAAACAGAAGGATTGAAGAATCCTGTTCTGGCATATGATACGGTGGAGCTTACTACGGATGAATACAAGTTTGCGTTTGAAGGAGCAGTAACGCCGGATTATACCAATTACCAGCTACAGAGGGTTCTTGATGTAAAGGAAGGAATGAGCTTTAACATGCTCACCACAGACTACGATCAGGAAAAGGAGGAGGTGCTGGAAGTTGATATTCCTGTTACTTTTGCAGGATACTTAAGCGCCGGGGATCTGGAAGAATACGGAAGCTTTCACGGTAAAGCACTTTGGCTTATTGTTCCCGAAGAAACATCGGAGTATTTAAGAATTAATACGCCCGGGGATGGCAGGGCTGATACCGGCGCGCGCTATATACTCTTTAATGTAAATAATGATGATTCACCACTGATAAGGAGATTGTCGCAGATAAAGAATGAATACGGAGACAGCGCACTTTCTTCTGCATCAATGTTAAGTGAATATACGGATTTTAAAACTGCCGCACTGAACATTGTTTCAATAGTTGCTGTGTGTTTTACAATACTGATCGCTGTAATCTGCCTGCTTAACCTTTATAATTCCGTAGTGGGCAGAAGACTGGCTAGACACCGTGAACTCTCCGTTCTGGATTCCATGGGTATCACAAAGAAGCAGAAAGCGGAGATGCTTATGTGGGAAAACATAAGGCTGCTGGCAAGATCCTTTATTTATTCTGCTTTGATAACGGCGGCATTTGTGGTATTCTTACGGGTAGTATTAAATAACAGATTCGGCAGGATGATATTTACACTTCCGGTATGGATGATAGTCCTGACAATAGTTATAAGCTGCGCAGGTCTGCTGGTATCCACTGCGGTCTGCTACAGTGAAAAAAGAAAGAACGAACTTATAGACGAAGTGAGAACGGAAACAGTATGAAAGTATTTATAGTTGAGGATGACCCTATTATAGTTGAGGGGCTTAAGGTGGCCCTTACCCAGGAAAAATACGAGACTGCCGCATTTGGGTGTATGAACGATGCGCTGGATGCGGTAGGAGGAGCGAAGGAGGTACACTTTGACGTGTGCCTTCTTGATATTAATCTGCCGGATGGTGACGGCTATCAGATCTGCAAGGCCATAAGGGAAAAGTCCGATGTGCCCATCATCTTCCTTACAGCCTGCGATGATGAGATACATACAGTGCTGGCATTGGAGCAGGGAGCGGATGATTATATATCAAAACCTTTCCGCATAAGAGAATTGATAGCAAGGATAAAGGCTGTGATCAGAAGGAGCGGCCGGAGCGCGGCAACGGAAGTACGGACGGAGGAAGATGCTGCGGCCGGAGCGGATATCATTAAGATCGGCAGGAATGAGCTTAACATCCGCACGGGTAAAGTGATGCGCGGCGGTGAAGAGATTTTCTTATCGGCTGTGGAATACAGGCTGCTCTTGACTTTTGCAGGCAGCAGGGGACAGCTGCTTACCAGACAGAAGATACTTACGGATATGTGGGACAGTGCAGGGGATTTTGTAAATGACAATACCCTTACCGTTTATGTAAGAAGGCTCCGTAAGAAGCTCGAAGAGGAAGGGGACGAGCCGGTAATACAGACAGTACGCGGTATAGGTTATCGCATGGATGCTGAATAAAGACCGGGTGAGAGTATAGTATGAAGCTTAAGATAGTGATCATAGCGCTGGCCGCAGTCATATGTCTTATAGTAAGGGAACCGATATGGATGACGGTAGTCCTGGCTGTGTGTATAGCGGCGCTGATGATCGCAGATATAACAGAAAAAAGAAAACTTGAAAAGCAGATAAAGGAACTGACGGAATATATCACCAGAGTTCAGGATCATACAGAACTTCCCGGGATCGCGGAGATAACAGAAGGCAGTATAGGGATACTGCAGAGCGAGATCTACAAGGTGGTCACGATACTGCGTGAACAGTATTCCTCCGAACATAAACAGAAGAAATACATGTCGGATATGATGTCTGATATATCGCATCAGTTTAAGACACCGCTTACTGCGATCTCTCTTATGACAGAACTCTTGATGGAGCCGGGAGTGAGTGAAGAACAGCGCCTGGAGTATGCAGGAAAGATAGATACGCAGATAAACAAGATGACCTGGCTGATCAGAAACCTGCTGACATTATCGCAGCTGGAAGCAGGTGTGCTGGAGATGAAAGCAGAAAGAGTGGTGCTTAAAGAAATGATGGGCGACATCTCCGATTCGCTGAGCGTACTGGCGGAGGTGGCAGAGGTAGAACTGGATTGCAGCGTATCGGATAAGATAGAGATAAAAGCTGATAAACACTGGCTCAGGGAAGCGGTATCAAATATAATCAAGAACTGCATAGAACATACGGCAGCAGGCGGCTTTGTAAAAGTCTGCGCTGCCCAGAACAATATATACACAAGCATAGTTATAGAAGATAACGGAAAAGGCATCGATAAGGAACACCTCCCGCATATCTTTGAACGATTCTATAAGGCCGGGAATTCTTCCCCAAACAGTGTGGGGATCGGTCTTGCCATGGCTAAGCAGATCATTAACTCCCACGGCGGCAGGATAGAGGTTGAAAGCGAAGCGGGGAAGGGGAGTAAGTTTATCATTACCTTGTACATAACAGGTAATACACCTGATCTGTAGTTACTGACGGAAACGGAATGTTTATTTGATATGAAGGGAGGTTTATTATGTTTGATATACCGGAATACAAGAAGGTAAGGGTGATAGTAGATACAGACGCGGCCTGCGAGGCTGACGATCCCTATGCTATAGTGCAGGCGCTGTTAAGCCCCAAGCTGATAGTCAAAGGAATCTGTGCGGAACATTTTGCACAGCCGGGTTCCATGGAGAAAAGCTATGATGAGGTGGTCACCATATTGAAAGCCATGGATATGGAAGTTCCCGTATTAAAAGGCCAAAAGGGACCGCTGTCACAGGACGGGGAATTATCAGAGGCTTCGGCATTCATTATCAGTGAGGCTTTGAAGGAAGATGATAAGCCGCTGTTCATACTCTGCCAGGGCGCGATCACCAACGTGGCAATGGCGGTAAAAAGCAATCCGGAGATAATCAGCCGCATGACTATAATCTGGATAGGTACCCACGGAACGAATTACGGACCTGTACCTTTCCGCGAGTTTAACGCAGGCAATGATGTGGAAGCCGCAAACCTTGTCCTTGAAGAAGAAACACAGCTTTGGCTGGTGCCCTCTTATGTTTATACAACGATCAATATCGGGATAGCGGAAATAAAGAGAAGGATAGCACCCTGCGGAAAGATAGGAGAACACCTTTACAATAACCTTATGGAGTATAATCACTCGGAAGGCGCGGGATGGACCCAGGGAGAGAGCTGGTCTCTGGGAGATTCACCGGCAATAGCCCTTGCAATAAATCCCGGCTGCGGAAGGTTTGAGATCGCTCCGGCACCGCATATAGAGGATGACACGGCCTCAACCGAATGTCCGGATCATCGTAAGATAAGGATATATAAGGATGTAGATTCAAGATATATACTTGAAGATCTTATTGCTAAACTTGAATTGTTTACAGGGAAATGATCAACAGCGGGCTGTAATAAATGAAAGGATAAAGATAATATGAATGAGATCCTATGCTCATCGGGGGCATTTATAGGAAAGAGAAACGATGATGATTACAGGCTTTTGAAGACCTACGCCGAAAAGCTTGACTGTGACGGATTTGAACTGCTGATCAGCAGGACCTGGTATCCGGAGATGGATAAGCTGATAGAAACGGTTAAGTCATATAAACTGAATATTCCCGTGATCCACGCCAATAAAATACTGGGTGAGTATCTTTGCGGTATGACAGCATCCTTTGATGACGGAGTTTACAGTGAATATATCATGACCGACAGCGAAGAGCAGGAGCTGTTTGAAAAAGGCACAGAGTGCTTTTTGCTAAACCTTAAAGCTGCCAAAGAATTGGGGGCCTCCAAAATGGTATTGCATCTGTGGAACGGGATAGCTTCCGACAAACGCCTGGATAACAATATAAGACGCTTTGGAGCATGGAAGGAGCTTGCCGATAAAGAGGGCATAGATCTGCTTGTGGAAAATGTCGTATGTAATAATAACGATCCCTTATCCAATATGAACAGGGTTGCAGATGCATATAAAGATGCAGGCTTTGTATATGACACAAAGATGGCCGAATTTCATGATCAGACGCTGGATCTGTTTGAAAGACCGAATTTACGCCTTCTTAAAGAAGACAGGATCCGCCATCTGCACATCAATGATTACGGCGGAGGCTATATGGATTGGGGCAATATGAAGATCCTTCCCATCGGCAGCGGGCATGTGAATTTCGAGAGCTTTTTTGAGAATATGCTGGCCTGGGGCTATAATGGGGATTATACGGTAGAGACTACTGCTCTGGGAAAGGATGGCAGGGTGGATACGGATATGCTCAATGACTGCTTTAAGAGGATAAGGGAATATATAGCCCGATACAGTGGCCGCTGAAGACTTTTTTGGAATTCTGCTGCAATTGTGATATAATATACTCTGTATTTCTGTGCACTTATCAGATATACGGAGTTTTTTCTTATTTATGGAGGAAGGCGGATTGGCTGAAATACGCAGCGGAAAGGATAAATACAGCCTGTATCGCAGGATCGCGGTGCTTATTGGCATTGCTGTTAACGTCCTGCTGTCCTTTGTTATGCATAGATTTGGGTTGCCCTTATATCTGGATTGTATCGGTACGATCGCGGTGTCGGCAGTAGGAGGGGCGCTGCCGGGATTTGTCACGGCTGTCCTTTCTAATGTCTTTTGCAGTTTCTTTAATGAAAACGCCCTCTATTATTCTGTGATAAATGTTCTGATAGCTCTGATAACAGCAGCGTTTGTTAAATATGGGAAGCTTAGAAAAGCGGGCACGATAGCTGCTTACCTGCTCAGTATAACGGCAGTAAGCGGTATTCTGGGCATTTGTATACAGTGGCTTATACTGAAACAGCCGCAGTTCGAAGCTGTTGCCGAAGTGTCCAAGTATATATTTAAAGACAGTGGGATGTCCTATTTTCTTGGAACAATGCTTATCAATTTAGGCCTTAATCTGGTGGACAAGGCGATATCTGCTGTTATAGCAGCGGTAGTTTTTATATGTATTCCGGTTAAGCTGCGCAAGGCTATCTGGAACAGCGGATGGAAACAGCTCCCTCCGCCTGAAAGATATATATCCGATACTGACAGGATACCCCGCAAGCATTCACTTAAGTGGGAAGTGATACTGTTTGTGGCGGTAGCGGCTATTGCATTTGCTGTGGTAATGACATCCATCAGTATCAAGCTTTATTCGGATGATCTGCGAAAGGAATATACGGATAACGCCTATAATGCGGCAAGGTTTGCGGCAGAGGTTGTTGATGGGGATAAAGTGGAAGAGTATCTGAAAAAAGGGAAAGCCGCAGAAGGGTATTCGGAAACGGAGAAGCTTCTCTATAACATACGCGATAATGCGAACGGCGTTAAATACCTTTACGTTCTTAAAGTGGAAAATGAGGGCTGCACCTATATATTCGATCTGCAGACCGGGGATGAGGAAGGCATGCTGCCGGGAGAGTTCAGCCCCATAGAGGAGGCGTTTAAGCCATATCTTCCGGCACTTCTGGAAGGGGATGAAATAGTGCCCATTGAATCTGATGATATCTCCGGCTGGGTACTTACCGTATACTGTCCGGTGAAGGATTCCGTGGGCAGGACTGTGGCTTATGCAGGAGCGGATATCTCCATGAAATATCTGTCTGAATATGTAATAGATTTTATAATCAAGACAGTTTTGATCTTTTCGGGATTCTTTGCGCTGGTGATCGGTTTTGGCCTTTCTCTTTCCGGGTATTATCTGGTATTCCCCATCCGCGGCATGACATCGGCTGTACAGCTTTTCATGCTCAGTGATAAGACACAGAAAGAGATAGACACCAGTGTTAAAAAGGCAAGGATACTGGATATACGTACGGGAAATGAGGTGGAAGAATTATACCACGCCATGTGTAAGATGGAAGCGGATATGGCAGAACAGCTGCGCGAGATCCGCCATTATGCGGAAGCGACAGCCAAGATGCAGAACGGTCTTATCATTACCATGGCGGACATGGTGGAAAACCGTGACTCCGATACCGGCGCGCATATACAGAAGACAGCGGCTTATGTCAGGATCATACTTAACGGACTCAAAGCAAAAGGTTACTATCTGGAAAAGCTTAACGATAAGTATATGAGTGATGTGGAGATGTCGGCACCTCTGCATGATGTTGGAAAGATAAATATTCCTGATGCAGTGCTGAATAAGGCCGGGAAACTCACGGATAAGGAATACGAGATAATGAAGACCCATACTACCGCGGGCAAGGCGATAATAGAGAAGGCGATCAGTACCGTAGAAGGACAGAATTATCTTAAGGAAGCACGTAATATGGCGGCTTATCATCATGAACGCTGGGACGGAAAGGGTTATCCGGAAGGGCTGCATGGCGAGGTGATCCCTCTTTCGGCCCGTGTCATGGCTGTGGCAGATGTTTTTGATGCGCTTACTTCGCCGCGTGTATATAAGCCTGCCTTTCCGCTGGAAAAGGCTCTTCAGATAATCGAAGAGGGCAAGGGAACTCAGTTCGATCCCAAATGCGTAGAGGTTTTTATGGATTCTCTTGATGAAGTGAAAAAGATATTAAGGAAATACAACAATACAGATACATGATGGAGAATATTCATTGAAGAAAAAGTCTCTGAAACTGAATATATTTGCTGCAGTCTTTTTGACACTGATATTGGCATTGGGCAGAACATCATTGCTCATGGCTTCGGAGCCGGAAGAGACGGATCGCGTTAAGGAGGAAGAATCGGAAAAGCTGACCGGTGGCGGCTATGCAGCAACGGGCCAGATCCCGGGCGTAGGTTTTTCCACCGAGTTGTATGATGCGACCAACGGACTTCCTACTTCGGATGCAAACTATCTGCTCTGTTCATCGGACGGATATATATGGATAGGCGCTTACAGCGGCATAATACGTTATGACGTTTCCTCTTTTGAGAGACTGGATTCTTCCGATGGACTGACCAGCGGAAGAGGACTTTTTGAAGACAGCAGGGGGAGGATTTGGGTAGGGACCAATGATAACGGCGTTGTGGTGATCGATAAGGGACAAAGAACGCATATAAGCTATAAGGAAGGGCTGCCTTCTTCATCGATAAGGCATTTTGCGGAAGATCAGAGTGGCAATATATATGTAGCGACTACTTCCGGCGTATGCTATGTTGATCCCGGAATGTCAGTTCATCTTATTGATGATGAACGTATAAATAACCAGAGAGTTTTACGGCTGGAAACCGCTGATGATGGCGTAATATACGGACAGACTAACAACGGCATAGTTTTTTCCATAGATTCGGGAAAAGTAAAAGATTATTTTACCGGTGAAGATCTGGGGACAGAGACACTTACCGCGATCCTTCCTGTGGGGAATAACAGGTTTTATCTGTGTACGGATGCCGGTGTGGTGTATTACGGTGAATTGGGTGGAAAGGCTGAGCTTGAGAAGATACCGGCTGCACCTCTTGAAAATTTGCACTGGATATGTAACGCCTGCGGAAGGATATGGGTCTCTTCGCCGGAAGGAACAGGCTATATCGATGAAAAGCGTGTTTTTCATCTGCTGGAAAATCTGCCCATGAATAGCGGCATAGAGATGATGGACTGTGATTATCAGGGAAACATGTGGTACGCGTCATCAGCTCAGGGCGTCATGAAAGTGGTGGCTAATAATTTCACGGATTATACATATGATACAGGGATAGAAACCGGCGTTGTAAATGCAGCATTCCTGAATAAAGGCAGGCTTTATATCGGTACCAACAGCGGCATGTATATCCTGGATGATCAAAGAAGGGTGGTCGAAAACGATCTGACTGAGTATGTGGGCAGTGCCAGGATAAGATCCTTTGCACTTGATAAAAAGGGGAATATCCTGGTAAGCAGCTTTACCCATGATCTGGGACTCATAAGCTATTCTCCTGACGGGATGATATCTTCATATACAACCGAAAACGGTATGCCGGGAAATGAGGTCCGTTGTGTGAGCGTTGCGGAAGATGGCAGGCTTATCGTGGGTACCAACAGCGGGATAGCCATTATTAATGACGGGAAAGTTGAAAGGACGATAGGCGTTGAAGACGGTATCCGTAATACAGTTACCCTTACCGTTGCGATAGGTGACGATGGGGAGATATATGCGGGTACCGATGGTGACGGTATCTATATCATTAACGGAAACAGTATCAGACATATAGGGCGCGATGACGGACTCTCCAGTGATGTCATTATGAAGATCAAAAAGGATGACGAGAGAGGAGTTTATTGGATAGTTACCTCCAATTCGATAGAGTACCTTTATAACGGGGTTGTAAACCATGTTTATTCTTTCCCGTATAATAACAATTATGACCTGTATACCTATGGGGATGATATGTGGATACTTTCTTCTTACGGTATCTATATTGTAAAGATCAACGATATGATCACAGACAGAGTTGCGGATTACCGGCTTTATACCAGTGAAAACGGCCTGGTGTTTGCACCGACATCAAACTCTTACAGCGCTATTGATGATCAGGGTAATATGTATATCCCCGGAAGGAGCGGGGTGTGTCTGGTAAATATCAATAACTTTTCCGAAAAGAGTGCTTATGTAAAACTTGGCGTACGTTCAGTATACAGTAATAACGAAGAGATACTTCCGGACGAAAAAGGAGATTATATCATTCCTGCGGGCAGCGGACGTATAAGGATAAGCCCTGCTGTACTGGATTATACGCTTACTAATCCATTGGTGCATGTTTATCTTCAGGGCAGTGATGATGACGGTATCACGACCCATGTCAGTGACCTGGGGGTATTGGAGTATACCGGACTGGCTCACGGAAACTATACACTGCATATACAGGTGATGGATAATGCTACCGGTGAAGTCAGGTACGAGGAAAGCTTTGGGTTTACGAAACAGCCGCAGATACACGAGCTGCTGGTTGTACGTATACTGATCGTTTCGATCATTGCGTTTATAGTGGGACTGATCATATGGCGTATTTTATCGGGAACGGTGGTCAGGCGACAGCTGCGCCAGATCAGAGAGGCAAAAGAGGAAGTGGAACAGGCAAACACCGCAAAGACACGTTTCCTTGCGAATATGTCCCATGTTATCCGTAATCCTATCAATACCATCATAGGCATGGATGAAATGATAATGAGGGAGAAGGCTGTCGACGTACCCAAACCTTATTATACCTCTGTAATGAATTATGCTTCCGATATCAAAAAAGCATCGACTTTATTACTGGAAATGGTAAACAGTATACTGGATATGTCTGTTATCGAGTCGGGTAAGATGCGTCTTAAGGAAAAGGAATATGATCTGAAGGAATGCGTTCATTCGGTTACTCCCATGATACGGATAAAGAGCAGGGAAAAGGATCTGCTGTTTGAAGTGCATCTTGATGAGGAACTGCCGGCAAAGCTTATTGGTGATGAGGGTAAGATAAAGCAGATCGTTCTGAATCTGCTTAATAATGCAGTAAAGTATACTGATGACGGAAGCGTAGTACTGAGTGTGACTGCGCAGGATCGCACAGAGGAAGAAGTATTGCTGTGCTTTTCCGTGAAGGATACAGGTAAGGGTATCAAGCCTGAAGATATAGATAAACTGTTCTCCGATAATGATGGGGAAAATGTCGGCTCCGCTTACGGTCAGGGTATGGGGCTTACCATTTCAAGGCGTTTTGCGGATCTGATGGGAGGAAGCATAAGCTGTGAAAGTACATACGGAAAGGGCTCGGAGTTTTCCCTCAGGCTGAAACAGAAGATATCCGGACATGAGAAAGTGGGAAAATTTGATGCGGATGAAGAGAAGAATGCCGGCGGAGCTTATGTACCGCAGTTTATAGCTCCCGACGCTGATATACTTGTTGTGGATGACGATCCTAAGAGCCTTACGGTTATCAAGTCACTGCTGCGTGATACAAAGGTTTTCGTTACCACTGCAAAGAGCGGCGAGGACTGCCTTGAGAAGATCAAATACGGAAGCTTTAATATAGTTCTGATAGAGCATATGATGCAGGGTATGAGCGGCGCCGATACGGTAGCCAGGATCAGGGAGAACAATCCCGATCTGCCCGTGTATGCTCTGACTGCGGATTCTACGGCGGATGTGGAGCATTATCTGTCGCAGGGATATACCGGTTATCTGTCAAAACCTATAGACAGCATTCTTCTTGAAAAGACGATCATGAAGCATATACCTGAAAAGATCATGGATACTTCTGTGGCTGAAAATAAAAAGCAGGAAGACGGGGAAGGCTGATATGTATGAACTGATAAAAAACAATCAACTCGATATCATGCTGGTATTGTGCGGCGCCTGCGGTATATTGGGGCTGCTGCTTATCATTACCAGGTTTTTATCGAAGAGCAGGAAACGGATACTGCTGCTTATGATGTTCCAGGCACTCTTTCTCCTGTGGTTTGACCGCCAGGCGTATATCTATGCCGGGGATCCGGGTTATACGGGATATATAATGGTGCGGATCAGTAATTTTATGGTTTTCTTTCTTACGTCGGCCATGGTATTCGGCATGAATCTTTATATAAGGGACTGGATGAGGACGGAAGGAGGGATGAAGATCTTACCTAAACGTCTTGATATCGTACAGGTACTTTCGATATGCGGGATGCTGCTGGCTGTGATATCGGCTTTTACGGGCCTGTATTACTATTTTGATGAGTCCAATAAATATCACAGAGGATCCGGTTTTATTATAGCATATGTGATCCCCGTGTTCTGCCCGATGCTGCAGTTATCGGTAGTGCTGCAGTTTAAAAAGGTATTCAGGAAACTGATATTTATTTCCCTGCTTTTATATCTGATCGTTCCGGTATTATGCGGTATCATTCAGATCAAAGCCTATGGTATATCCATAGTCAATATGGCCATGGTCGCTGTATCGATATCCCTGTATTTCTTTACTTATCTCGATATAAATGATGTTGTCATACATGCCCATAAAACAGAGATGAGAGGGCTTGAGGAAGAGCGAAAGAGCATGAAGAGGCTCTTTGACCAGACAGCAAGGGCCTTTGTATCCGCTATCGATGCCAAGGATGAACACGGAAAGGGACATTCTGCGCGGGTGGCCGAATATGCCAGGAAGATCGCGCATGCCTGCGGAAAGAGTGATAGAGAATGCGACGAGATCTATTACAGCGCGCTGCTGCATGATGTAGGAAAGATAGGTATCTCAGATGAGATCATTGCTAAAGATGAAGAACTTACGAAGGAAGAGTTTGAGATATTAAAGACAAAATCCCTGATAGGAGATGAAATACTTTCAAGTATCGAAGAGTATCCTTATCTCAGAAAGGCAGCCAGATCTGTTAATGAGAGATATGACGGCAGCGGGTATCCGGACGGATTAAAAGGAGACGAGATCCCCGAAGTGGCAAGGATAGTGGCTGTGGCGGATGAATATGACAAGATGAGTTCATCCAAAAGCTACAGGGATCCTTTCCCGCAGTATGTGGTCCGGGAAGATATATTAAAGGGTGCGGGCATACAGTTTGATCCCAGATTTGCCTCCATAATGGTGAACCTTATTGATTTTGATCCGGATTATCTGATGCAGGAAAAGGACAGTAACATAAATGACGAACCTGTACGGGAAATCGAATTCACAGAGTATAAAAAGGAAATATCCCCGGGAGTACTGATAGAACGGAATATTACAAAACTTAGTTTTAAGTGCGAGAAAAAGGAAGGAGCCGGATTCTCTGCGCCTTCACTGATAATCTTTGATTCATACGATAAACGTATACATGATGAGGCTAAGACAATAAAGGCTTTCCATTATATTGAATATGGTGAAATATGGTTTGACGGGAACACTATCTGTACCGCCGCAAGCAAAATAAGTGCGGAGATCAAAGAGGATGCCGGATCCGCAAAAAACGGATCTGCAGATGAAAATTTTTATGAGATAACTGCCGGCCATTATGAGGATCATATCAATATGCATATTAAAAACGGCAGCAGGCTCATGGATGTGGTGATCGCACTTCCGGACAGTTCGCGGTATGCATATATGGCTATCACCGGGGAGAACTGCCGTGTATATGATATAGATGTTGAGAAGACGGATATCCTTATGGAAGAGTCTGATATAAAACGTATAGCTCCCAGACAGGATTATACGGACCGGCTGGAAGGAGACATACCTAATATACAGATCCTTGGCACAAGGGCGGTGAGCACGGAAGGTTTTCTGCTGAAAGATTTCCTGAGGCTTACATTCCGTACCATGACCCTGCCGTCATCGGATTTCGTCTGGAATTGCCCGTATATCATTTTATTCACATCCCGGGATGGTAAAGTGGGCGGCGACGGCTATAAGGAATATTCGCTGGTAAAGCTTAACGGGGAGAGTAATGACGGAGGAGACTTTGCCGATAATAAGATAGAAGTCAGCAAGGATAACGGTTTTCGTAACTGGGATAAATGGATGGAAGACAACCAGAAGGGGCTCGAGTGTGAGGCGGTGATCACCAGGAAAGGCAGAACGATAATCATCAATGTGGAAGACAGCGGCGTAAGTATAAAGAATACCACGGTAATAAAGGATGATCTGCAGGGAGAGCTTTATATAGCGCTGACAGGTGATCTTTGCGTGCTGACGGATATAAGGATAAGGAATCATTAATGTCTCAATGAAAGGAGAAAGCATCAATGAACATGTACATCGATAAGAGAAACAGACTTCTGGCAGAGAAGGTCATAAAAGGGCTTGAAAGCCGTAACATGACGGGATACTATGCGAAGAATGCGGAAGAGGCATTGAAAAAAGCGCTGGAGCTGATACCGGAGGGATCCTCTGTGACTATGGGCGGTGCTATGAGCGCTCATGAGATTGGGCTGGTCAAAGCTTTAAAGGATGGCAACTATGATTTTATGGACCGTGATGCGGCAAAGACTCCGGAAGAAAAGCGCGCTGTCATGCTTAAAGGTTATGACGCGGATTTCTTTCTGACAAGCGCAAATGCCATGACAGAGGATGGCATTATGGTAAATATAGACGGTAATTCGAATCGTGTTTCCATGATAGCCCAGGGGCCTAAAAAAGTGATCTGTATCGTGGGAATGAATAAGATCTGCGATGATGTGGACGGCGCGATGAAGCGCGCGAGAAACGTGGCGGCTCCCATAAATGCGCAGAGGTTCGGATTACAGACGCCGTGTGCAAAGACCGGTTCGTGTATGAACTGCAAATCACCCGACACCATCTGCTGTCAGTTCCTGATCACAAGATTTTCCAGACATAAGGACAGGATCCACGTGATACTTGTTGGTGAAAATCTGGGATTCTGAGGGAAAAAGCGGAATATAATATGTCAGAACGCCTTATATCGTTAAATCCAAGCGGTATAGGGCGTGTTTTTTGATCGCTTTCTACAGTATTTATCCGTTAGTGGAGATAGGGGGATTCGAACCCCTGACCTATGCGTTGCGAACGCATCGCTCTCCCAGCTGAGCTATATCCCCATGATAGCGTTAAGCGGATTTATCTTCGCTGACGTTTTTTTTAATTCACCCAGATTGGCTTTCAGGTAATCTTCCAATTGGGCTTTTTCTTCGTTTGTGAAGCCTTCAGACCGGATAATGACACAGTCAGGGATAGTGCCTTCCGCATAGCGCTCATTATCGGTAAAACGGACGCAGGCCTGCTTTTTGCCGTCTTTAACGCTTATTCCGGATATCTGCAAAGTCAGCTCGTCCATTATATACTCCCAAGGCCGCCGATACGCTCTTCTGCGGTTTGCAGAAGCCGTCACATTATTGCGCATCGCATTTACGCGCTTATTATACAGCATTCCCGGCCTGTCTGCAATGCCCGGTAGCGTATATGCAACAGCTGTTACTTGTAATAATCCTGTTTAGTGTTAAAATATAATCGTATATCTGTAATCATATGCCACTATCAAAAGGAGGGAAAAATGCAGGATTTTCAGAATATGGCTCAAAACGGCATTCAGCATTCCAATATCGAAGAATTCGTAAATAATCCTATTGTCAGAAAGGCCAGGGCGTTAATGGATCTCGTTAAGGGATTAATGGCAGTGGGAATATGTTCCTATGTATTATTCTTTACCCCGTTCTTTGACAGGCTCTCTGAAACCGAGGATGATATTGCGCAGGTATTCGCCAAGGGGATGAAGGTATTGCTGGTATTATTTATTGTTATGGGATTTTTAATGTTCATTCGCAGCCTGGTGGTCCTGATACTTCTGCAGACGGGAAATGACGGTACAGGCGCAGGACGCAGGTTCATTGTTATCGTTGGGGCAATGCAGGCAAACGCAGGCAGGGTGTTCCAGATGGTATTCGGAGGGATCTTTGTAGCATTCAGCTTTTTTGCTTTCACCCAGGGCCCGGATATGCTGGCAGAGGGTACTACCGTAGAAAGTTTGTACATAGTTTCCGGAATATTTACGCTGGCAGGCCTGGGACTTATCATAGGCGCCATAATAGGTATCGTAAAGAATGTTAAGTATTACTTAAGCGGAGCAGCTGATTAAGGTATTATATATAGTAAAAGGGGGAATTAAATGAACGGCTTATTTGAGATTCTTTTCGGATTGTGTTTTGGCGGCGTAGGCTTCTTTGTAATGGCGATCTGCATCATCAAACCTGAAGGAACGGTGGTGGAGAATGCCTGGATCGGCATTCTGGTAGGCGGCATCTTCGGACTTATCGGTCTGGGGATCATTTATTCGGGTATAAAGCAGAAGCTCAAGACAATGAAGGCCAAGGCTGAAGGAGCTCATTATAACGCAAAGATCATTTCACACGAACCCGATTACAGCATAAGGGTGAACGGCAGACCGGCTATAGCATTGGTTCTGCGTTTTAAGGACGGGCAGGGCAGACTGCGTCAGGAAGTCGTAAAAACAGGCTCTACCGACTGGAAAAAGTTTCAGGCGGGAGGAGCAATAGAGATAGCAGAGTATGAAGGTGAGATCTACGTTATAGGCAAGAGATCAGAGATGGTGAACCTTCCGGGACAGGAAGAGCTGATGGATCCCTATGCCCAGGTGGTTTCGCTTACGGGATACGGTTCCAACAGTATGATGACACCTTCATCATCCGCACCGGCCATAGGTGCAGATGCTATGGCAGGACCGGCTGTGGCGGCACAGCCTATGGGCATGGCCGGAGCCATGAGTGTTGCGTGCCCCGGCTGCGGCGCGGTATCGATGGTATTGCCAGGTACCACTATAGTATGTAAATGCGGAAGACAGTTTAAGTTGACAGAAGACCACATGATCGTATAATGCCTGTGGCCAAACCCGATGATTGCTGCAGGCAGATCATGTTTACATGAATCTGCATGGAGCAGTCGGCGGGTTTGAGCCACGCTAACGAACATGAGCAAGTAGCGAAATGCCTGCGTGAGCAGGCATTTTAGCGGATTGCGAATGGTCGTTAGGATCGCGGGAGTGCGGAGCACGAAGCGATCCGCAGGCATTATTCATAATATTATTTAATCACATGGAGGAAAAACAATTATGAAAAAGTTACTGTTGATCATGCTGAGCTGCATGCTGCTTCTAACAGCGTGCGGAACCAAAACAAAGACAACCGCCGGCACCGGGGAGGGGGAACAGGCAGCTGTTACGCCCCAGGAGGAGCCTGAAAAAAACACCGAGATTTATGCGACTATTGATGTAAAAGATTACGGAACCATTGAACTGGTACTTTATCCGGATATAGCACCCGAAACAGTAGAGAATTTTGTGAACCTGGCTGAAAGCGGCTTTTATGACGGGCTTACTTTCCACAGGATAATGACCGGTTTTATGATACAGGGCGGCGATCCTCTGGGAATGGGGATCGGAGGATCAGATCATACTATAAAAGGAGAGTTTCAGGCTAACGGATTCGACAATCCTCTTTTACACGACCGTGGCGTGATCAGTATGGCAAGAGGAAAAGATCCCAACAGTGCCTCTTCGCAGTTTTTTATCGTACATGAGGACAGCGAGCGTAACCATATGTCGCTGGACGGCTTATATGCCTCCTTCGGAAAAGTGGTCAGCGGCATGGAAGTGGTGGATGCTATCTGCGAAACAGTAGTACCTGTTGATGATAACGGTACGGTACCCGCAGATCAGCAGCCGGTCATCAACAGCATCACCATAAAGAAATAAAAAAAGTACTTGCATTTTACAAACAGATTTGATAGGATAATCGAGGTTTGTAAATTAAGGAAGAGCATGTTTCTGATACCAAAGGCGGTATTTATGGCGTTTTTAATGCGCTCGTAAATGCCGCTTTATTAGTACAGACAACAGCCACGCACACAAAGGAGGAAAATTAAAATGTCTTACGTTGATGAAGTACTCGAGAAAGTAAAAGCAAAGAACCCTGATCAGCCCGAGTTTTTGCAGGCAGTTACCGAGGTACTCAACTCACTCCGCCCCGTAGTGGACGCTAACGAGGAGCAGTACAGAAAGCTTGCTATCCTTGAGCGTATCACCGAGCCCGATCGTCAGATCATGTTCCGTGTACCCTGGGTTGACGACAAGGGTCAGGTACAGGTAAACAGAGGCTACCGTGTACAGTTTAACAATGCTATAGGACCTTACAAGGGTGGTATTCGTCTTCATCCTTCAGTAAACCTTTCGATCATCAAGTTCCTTGGTTTTGAGCAGGTATTCAAGAACAGCCTTACAACACTGCCTATCGGCGGCGGCAAGGGTGGTTCTGATTTCGATCCCAAGGGCAAGAGCGATAACGAGATAATGAAGTTCTGCCAGAGCTTTATGACAGAGCTTTACAAATATATCGGCGCTGATACCGATGTACCCGCAGGTGATATCGGAACAGGCGCAAGAGAGATCGGCTTTATGTTCGGTCAGTACAAGAGGATCCGTGATCTGTACGAAGGCGTTCTTACCGGTAAGGGTCTTACCTACGGCGGTTCACTGGCACGTACCGAGGCTACAGGTTACGGTCTGCTCTATCTTACCCAGGAGCTGATGAAGTGCCACGGTGAGAGCATGGAAGGCAAGCTGGTAGCTATCTCCGGTTCAGGTAACGTTGCTACCTATGCAGCTCAGAAGGCTCAGCAGATGGGCGCAAAGGTTGTTACCCTTTCCGATTCCACCGGCTGGATCTACGATCCCGAAGGCATCGATGTTGCTCTTCTTAAGGAAGTAAAGGAAGTTAAGCGTGCACGTCTGTCCGAGTATGCTGCTGCAAGACCTTCTGCAGAGTATCATGACAAGAAGGACGCTAACGATCACGGCGTATGGAACATCAAGGTTGACATTGCTCTTCCCTGCGCTACACAGAACGAGCTTAACCTGGATGATGCAAAGGCACTGGTTGCTAACGGCGTAAAGGCTGTTTGCGAAGGCGCTAACATGCCTACTACTCTGGAAGCTACCGAGTATCTGCAGGCTAACGGCGTATGGTTTGTAGGCGGCAAGGCTGCTAACGCAGGTGGTGTTGCTACTTCCGCACTTGAGATGAGCCAGAACTCCGAGCGTCTGTCATGGAGCTTCGAAGAAGTTGATTCCAAGCTGCAGGGCATCATGGTCGGTATCTATCACGCTATCGACGATGCTGCTAAGAAGTACGGCAAGGAAGGCGATTATGTAGCAGGCGCTAATATCGCAGGTTTTGAGAAGGTTGTTAACGCAATGATCGCTCAGGGTGTGGTATAAGAGCTGAAATGATCATTTCGGGAGAGCTCCGGAAATCCGGGGCTCTCTTTTTGTTTTGCGGCGCGGGAATAACGGATTCACCCTTGTTAATATTGCCGCATTACTGTATAATATACCGCCGGGAGAGAAAAGGTACATGCTGTTTAATTCATTGCAATTCCTGATATTCTTCCCGGCGGTCCTCTTATTGTATTATATCCTGCCGGGGATACTCAGAAAGCCGTGGCTTCTGGCCGCCAGCTATTTTTTTTATATGTGTTGGAGACCTGAGTACGTGCTTCTTATTTTATTCTCGACAGTAGCAACATATGCGGCGGGGCTTGTTATAGAGCGTTTTCCCAAAGGGAAAAAGGCGGCTCTGGCAGCAGTCATAATAATGAATCTTGCTGTTTTGTTCTTCTTCAAATATTTTGATTTTGCTTTATCGAATTTAAACTCAGTACTTGCAAAACTGCATCTGCAGGCGGTCTCCAAGCCCTTTGATCTGCTGCTTCCCGTGGGTATATCTTTCTATACCTTCCAGAGCCTGGGCTATTCGATAGACGTGTACAGGGGAAATATAAAGGCAGAGAAGAACTTTCTTGATTATGCCCTTTTTGTGAGCTTTTTCCCGCAGCTTGTTGCAGGCCCTATAGAACGAAGCGGCAGTCTGTTAAAGCAGGTTAAGGAAAGTGGTAAGAAACGTCTCTGGAATTATGACGGCATAGTATCCGGGCTTGGGCTGATGCTCTGGGGATACTTTATGAAGATGTGCATAGCGGACCGCGTGTCCATACTTGTGGATACCATATACACAAATGTGCATGCAATAGGAACCGTTGAGGCGCTGGCGGCGGCAGCCGGCTTTTCATTGCAGATATATGCCGACTTTGCGGGGTATTCTGCCATAGCCATAGGAGCGGCCAGGATGATGGGCTTCAGCCTTATGGAGAATTTTAATGCACCCTATTTTGCACAGAGCATATCGGAATTCTGGCACCGCTGGCATATTTCTTTAAGCACCTGGTTCAGGGATTATGTTTATATCCCTCTGGGAGGAAACAGAAAAGGCAGGATACGCAAGTATTTTAATCTGATGGTCACTTTCCTCACCAGCGGACTCTGGCACGGAGCTTCATGGTGTTACGTATTCTGGGGCGGCCTGCACGGAATGTATCAGGTAGCGGGGGATCTGTTAAAACCCGCAAGGGAGAAGATCCTGGATCTTTTCAAGACAGACAGAGAGGCCTTCAGCTTTAAAGCGGGGCGCTGCATTATAACCTGTCTGCTTACCGGCTTTGCATGGATATTTTTCCGTGCCGGCTCCATGAGTCTGGCGTTCAGATTTATAAAGCGCATGTTCACGCGATTTAACCCCTGGGTGATATTTGATGAGAGCATTTTTGGCTGGGGACTTGACCGCAGGGAAATGGGGATACTGATCTTTGGCGTATTGCTGATGTTTGCGGTATCCGTGGTAAGGGAAGTAAAGAAGACAGACATAGGCATATTTATGATGAAGCAGAATCTCTGGTTCAGGTGGCTGGTGTATATTTTCCTTATAACTGCTGTAGTGGTCTGGGGAGAATACGGAGCCGACTTTGACTCTGCGCAGTTTATATATTTTGATTTTTAGGGATAAAGGATGAAGAAAGCGGTAAGAGTTATATGTTTCATAACGCTGTGTTTCCTGTGGCTGTCAGCGGTGTACGGGGTGCTGCGCTGGAAGGATACGCACGGAGACTATATCTCATCGGTCACGGAGCTTAAGTATACTCCTGATGATACGGTGGATGTTGTTTTTGTGGGCAGCTCTCATGTTTATGCGGGAATTTATCCTTCCTATATGTGGAGTGACTGGGGGATATCCGCCTTTAATGTATCCATTTCAGGAATGGACAGGGATTCGGCATACTATTATATGAAACACATGTTTAAGACCCAGTCGCCCAAAGTGGCTGTGGTTGATATGTTTGCGCTGTCATTTGATAAGCACGAGCATATCGGAAATGTATATCGCAATTATCTGTCGCTGCCTTTATCAAAGGACACGCTTCCGCAGCTTAAGGCATATGCCGCAAAGGACGAGAGTGTATCCGCAAATATATATGATTATGTGGTGCGCTGGCCCATCATACATACCAGGTACCGTGAGCTTACCCGTTATGATTTTGACCTGGATGCGCCCAATTACTTTGCCAGGGGAGAATATCTCAATTGGGAATCCATGCCCACCTGGCTGTACAGACCGGATGAAGCATCGCCTAAGATGTTCCTTTCGGATCAGGAAAAGTGGCTGGATGATCTGCGCAGCCTGTGCGCTGAGAATAACTGTGAACTTGTTTTTATGTCGCTGCCATTCCATTCCTATGAGGATGAGCAGCAGTATATAGACCATGCCGTGGTTTATGCGGATGAATACGAAATACCGATATTTGACTTTAACCGCATGACGGACGAGCTGGCAATAGATCCCGAGACGGATTTCTTTGACGAGACTCATGTTAATGCTCTGGGAGCAAAGAAACTTTCCAGATTCATGGCGGAATGGCTGGATAATACCTATGACCTGCCGGACCATCGCGGAGAAGCGGGTTACGAACAGTGGGATCTGGATCTGAAATATTATGAGCATCGCAGGGATGGAGATGCAATGGCCGGATCGTATGATATGTATGAGTTCCTTCCCATGATGCTGCGTCTTGACGATACCGTATCAATATTGAATATTTATAATGATAATGAAGAATATGATCCGCAGAAGTATGAAATACTTACGGAATATGGCCTGACAGAGGATGATCTGATGCGCGGCGGTATCTGGGTCCTTAAGGATCAGGTGATATACAGAGCAGGGGATGAACCTTATCTGGAGGATTTGGATAAATATTCCACCTTAAGGATAGAGAACGGTACGATAATGATAAACCGGGGGATCTACAGTAAGGAACATCCGGGACTTTCCGTCACCGTATATGACCGTTTTCTTAACCGGCTTATCTGCTATAAAGAGTTTTGATGATTTGACATCAATCCCCTGATTGATATAAAATAGACAGGTATTTTTTGTGTATCCTGAAAGGATGTTATTATGTTCAAGAAACTTTTTTCTTATGTCAGGGAGTATAAGGCAGCGTCCATAGCTACCCCTATCTGTATGATATTTGAGGTGTTGTTTGAGATCCTCATACCGATCTATATGGCATCTATAGTTGATGACGGTATCAATAAAGGAGACCTCGATCATATCTATATTACAGGTATCTTCATGGTGCTTCTGGCTATAGGCGGTCTGGTGAGCGGCATACTGGGCGGTGTGTTTGCGGCAAAGGCGGCAACGGGCTTTGCAAAGAATCTGCGTAAGGGCATGTTCGACCGCATCCAGACTTTTTCGTTTGCCAATATCGACAAGTTCTCAACAGCAGGTCTGATCACGCGTCTTACCACGGATGTTAACAATGTTCAGAATGCTTATCAGATGGGACTGCGTATGTGTTTCCGTGCGCCCTTCAATATGGTGATGGCCATGACGGCCGCATTTATCATATCTCCGAAGATAGCCAGCGTATATCTTATCGCGGTCATCTTTCTGGCTGTCTGCCTTTTCTTTATCATGAGATCCGCGATGAAATATTTTACCCAGGTATTTAAGAAGTACGATGATCTGAACAATACCGTTCAGGAGAATGTTTCCTCAATCCGTGTGGTAAAGGCTTTTGTGCGTGAGGAATACGAGAAGGAGCGCATGAAGAAAGCCAGCGATAATATCTACAAGCTTTTTGTAAAGGCAGAGAACAAGGTCATCATCAACTGGCCTTTGATGTCACTGACCGTAAATGCATGTATACTGCTGATCAGCTGGTTTGGAGCACATATAATAGTTGAGAGCGGCGGCACCGTGTTGGAGACCGGCGATCTGATGAGCCTTTTGACTTACTGCATGAACATACTGATGAGCCTCATGATGATATCCATGATCTTTGTTATGTCTTCAATGTCCATAGCCAGTGGAGAGCGTATATGTGAAGTGCTCAACGAAGAGCCCGATGTTAAGAATCCCGAGAATCCCGTTACCGAGGTAAAGGACGGCAGCATAGTATTTGATGATGTTGACTTCGCATATGACAAGACCGGTAACGGCGCGCCTGTGCTCAAGGATGTGAATCTGAGCATCAAGAGCGGCGAGACCATAGGCATCATAGGCGCTACCGGAAGCGCGAAGACCTCACTGGTCAACCTTATCAGCAGACTCTATGATGTTACACAGGGATCGGTAAAAGTAGGCGGCGTGGATGTGCGTGATTATGATATGTCGCTTTTGCGTGATGAGGTGAGCGTGGTGCTTCAGAAGAACGTGCTGTTCTCCGGAACTATACTGGAGAATCTGCGCTGGGGCAAGGCTGATGCTACCGAAGAAGAATGCATAGAAGCCTGCCGCATGGCCTGTGCCGATGAATTTATCGAAAAGATGCCGGAGAAATACAATACCCGCATAGAACAGGGCGGCAGCAATGTTTCCGGCGGACAGAAGCAGCGTCTGTGCATTGCGCGGGCTTTGCTTAAGAAACCCAAGATACTTATACTTGATGATTCCACATCCGCTGTTGATACCGCTACGGATGCAAAGATACGTGAGGCTTTTAAGAAGGCGATACCCGGCACTACCAAGCTGATCATCGCGCAGCGTGTATCCAGCGTAATGGATGCGGACCGTATAATCGTTCTTGAAGAAGGCAGGGTAAACGGTTTCGGAACCCACGAAGAGCTGCTTAAGGGTAATGATATTTACAGAGATGTTTACGAGTCACAGACTTCGGGAAACGGTGACTTTGATGAGCCCCGCTAAGGGTTCCTGAGTATAGAAGGAGAGAGTAATGGCAGAGAGTAAACCCAGAGAAGTCAAGATGGGCCGCGGGCCCATGGCCAGGGGACCCCGTCCCAAGCTGGAAAACCCCGGAAAGATACTGGCCAGGGTGTTTTCTTATGTATTCAAGGATTATCTGATACATGTAATACTTGTGGTGGCATGCATCATTACCAGCGTATTGTGTTCCATAAAGGGAACGATGTTTTTGCGTACGCTGATAAATGACTATATCACGCCCATGCTTGATGCTTCACTTAAGGGAGAGAGTGTGGACTACAGCGGTCTTCTGTATGCGATACTTTTCATGGCAGTCATTTATCTGATCGGCGTGGTTGCAGGTTATGTGCAGAACAAGCTGATGATCTATGTGACACAGGGAACACTGAATAACATGCGTTACCAGCTCTTTTCGAAGATGCAGCGCCTGCCTATCAAATATTTTGACACGCATGCCCATGGCGATATCATGAGTATCTATACCAATGATATCGATACCCTGAGGCAGATGATAAGCCAGAGTCTTCCGCAGATATTAAACTCTGCGATCACCATCGTGAGCGTATTCATAAGCATGATCATCTTAAGTCCTGTGCTGACAGGCGTTACCATGTTCATGGTTGTGCTTATGCTCTTTGCCACAGGAAAGGCAGCCGGCGGCAGCAGCCGTTACTTCGTTCAGCAGCAGAAGCAGCTGGGCGCACTTAACGGTTTTGTAGAGGAGATGATGGAAGGCCAGAAGGTAGTTAAGGTCTTCAATCATGAGGCTGTAAACATCGCAAAGTTTGATGAACTTAACGAAAATCTTACGGATTCCGCATATAAGGCCAGCAAGTATGTGAATATCCTGGGACCTATCAATGCGCAGCTGGGCAACTTAAGTTATGTGCTTTGTGCGGTCGTAGGCGGCATCCTGGCTCTGGCTGTGGATCCCACGTCGGCTTTGGCTATCAATATAGGCGATCTGGCAAGCTTCCTTTCATTCAACAAGAGCTTTAACTGGCCCATCAACCAGGTCAGCCAGCAGTTCAACTCCATAGTAATGGCTCTGGCCGGCGCAGACAGGATCTTTAAGCTCCTGGATGAGAAGCCGGAGGTTGACGACGGATATGTAACGCTGGTGAATGCGGTGGAAGAGAACGGCGAGCTTAAGGAGAGCAGCGAGCGCACAGGTATCTGGGCCTGGAAGCATTTCCACAAAGCAGACGGTACCACCACCTATGTCAAGCTTCAGGGTGATGTGGTATTTGACGGAGTGGACTTCGGTTATACCGATGAAAAGATGGTGCTGCATGATATCAAGCTCTTTGCAAAGCCGGGGCAGAAGATAGCTTTCGTAGGTTCCACAGGCGCAGGAAAGACTACCATCACCAATCTGATCAACCGTTTCTACGATATACAGGACGGCAAGATACGATACGACGGCATCAATGTCAATAAAATAAAGAAAGATGATCTGCGTCATTCACTGGGAATAGTGCTTCAGGAGACTCATCTGTTTACCGGCACCGTGCGCGAAAATATCCGTTACGGAAGACTGGATGCTACCGATGAGGAAGTGGAGGCAGCTGCAAAGCTGGCCAATGCGCACGGCTTTATCAGCAGGCTTCCCGAAGGCTATGATACGATGCTGGCCGGTGACGGCGGGGCGCTGAGCCAGGGCCAGAGACAGCTCTTATCTATTGCCAGGGCCGCCATAGCAGATCCCCCCGTGCTGATCCTTGATGAGGCTACCTCATCTATTGATACGCGTACGGAGAAGCTGGTACAGGAAGGAATGGACCGCCTTATGAGCGGGCGCACCACCTTTGTTATAGCCCACAGGCTTTCCACTGTACGTAACAGTGACTGTATAATGGTCCTTGAGCAGGGCCGCATAATCGAGCGCGGAACCCATGAGGAACTGCTGGAAGAAAAAGGAAAGTATTATCAGCTGTATACAGGCATTCAGTCGGCCTGACGCAGACTGCGTGATATACTGACAAAGATGGAAAAAAAGAACAAATTGGTATACATTGAAATATTACGTATCCTTTCGATTGCATTTGTTATGCTCAATCATCTCCCCTTTGTGAGCAATTACGTGGAACACGAAGGCCTGCTGCACTGGATCTATCTTTTTTCCGTCATCTTCACACGTCTGAGTATTCCCGTGTTTTTTATGCTTTCCGGCGCACTGCTGATACCCAGGGACGAATCCATATCCGTATTATTAAAAAAGAGGATACTGCGTTTCAGTATCCTTTTAGTGGGAATGAACCTGCTGACCTATATAGCCTCTGCCCTGATAGAATATGTTCACGGTAACGGGCTGTATCTTTCCGTATGGGATTTCATCACACGTCTTTTTGCCGGAAATGTGGAAGGCGCTTTCAGCCTCTGGTTCTTATATGCTTATCTTTCCCTGCTTTTTGTTCTTCCGGTACTGCGGCCGGCTGCCAAACGATTCGGCTGGGGTGAGTATATATTTTTCTTTGTGATCCATTTCATACTCTGCTCGGTACTGCCTGTCTTCAACCTGGTTGCTAAGATCGGGGGATTCAAAGGGATAGCACTTAGCGGACATTTAAATTTCCCAATAGCTGCCATAAACTGTTTCTTCTACGCCCTGACGGGATACTTTATAGATAAGCGTCTGGATATCAGGAAGATCAAGGCATCCACGTTATGGCTTATGGGGATCATCACTTTTATTGCAGTTGGTATCAGCAGTGTAGGATTGCATTTTGCTACGGATCTTGAAGGGGAATATCCCGAAAAATACTATATGGTGTCGGAGTATATCGGCGGGATATTTGTATTTATCTTAATGAAATACCTTTTTACAGAGCGTTTTCCCAAACTGTCGGAAGGAAAGATCGCATCCACGGTCTGCTTTGTGGGTTCCCTGACCTTTGGTATATATCTGCTGGATCCCTTCCTTAAGATGGCTATCTATCCTGCATATATAAGATTTTTCGGGGATTACGCGTACGGATTGCTTTTCTGTTTATGCTGGGTGGTGCTGAGTTTTGTGGTCTGCGGAGTGGTCACCTTTGTACTTAAGAAAATACCCTTTATAAAAGAATTGTTATAGAGCTATTTATTTATATCGAATTTTAAAAGATTTTCCAGAAGGCGTTCGGTTACCTGATATATCAGGACATCGGGCGCTTCTTTATCTATCATTTCGCCTTTAAATGTTCTGGGATATACCATATAGGATTCGTTATGATAATCCGCAAGGAAGGGGAGCATGCCTTCCCCGAAGGAATCGCTTATCATCATAAGCTTTCCGTATCCGGCATCACCATTAAGATTGGTATAACGCAGTTCTGTCTCTGTCGCGTTCATCCAAAATTCATTTTCATGCTTTTCATATCCGCCCGCGATCAGATTATTCGGATCATTTACGGAAGATTTTATGCCCAGTATATTAGCAAGATCTGCCTCCGGTTCTTCATTTTCCTTTAGTGTGAGGGTATTTATATCGGGCAGGCTTTCATAACCCAGGGACTTAAGTATGGCCTGAGCGCTGATATAGCTTCCGGCATAATTTTCATGTGTATCATACTTGAGGAATATTATCTGCTCCGGATGTGAAGCCCTGTATTCCCTGAGTTCCTCATAAGCATTCACTATGCAGATATCGGTGTTCTGTGAAAGGTAGTCATACAGCTGTTCTATACGTTTATACTCTGCGGATTCCCCATATCTGGCAGGAAGCATATCAGGGTAAATGCTCATTTTAGAAGGAGAGAGCACCAGCATGAAACGGCCGCCTCTTTGCTGCATAAGTTCGTCTGCTTTTTTAAGATTATCTGCTATGGTATCCAGCTCATCATCGGTAAAGAGGTTGATGCCGGTGTAGTCGCTTATGGGATCCTCTACTATATCCTGTTTTCCGGTATAGAAAAGCCAGCCGCCTTTTCCTATCACCACATCGTGGCTTAAGGTATCTTTAAAGACACGATAGTCTATGATACCGTTGATCTTTGCCATCTGGTTTTTGAAGGGCAGCATATCCTTTAAATAATTCTCAACCGATGCAGGATAAGAACTGTAGTTTTCGGCTGTAAGAGCCGGGAACTGCGGGATGATGCGGTTCTCATAATTATGCGTGTCTATATAACGCTTCATTGCATAATAAAGCGGAGCGGGCAGGATGAATACCAGCACGAAGAGTACGATATAAAGTTTTTTGATGATGTTTTTGTCTTTCAATCTGCTTCTCCGTCAGAATCTGAAATATATGAAGGGATTGTAGCTTTCCCCTCCAAGACATAATATGCACAGACCCGCCAGTACCGCGCAGCATACCAGCTCGATAAAACTGTCTTTGGTTTTATCGCCGATCTTTTTAAATATCTTCTGGGCGGGGCCGCAGAGCAGTATGCCCGCTGCCAGTGCCAGAAGCCTGTAATTACCTGTATAGATGCCGGGATTTACCTGTGAAGCTGTGGGGTTAACCATAAACTTAAGCTGTTCAAGAGCAAGTCCAAGGCTGTCTGCGCGGAAGATGACCCAGCCGGCGACAAATACCAGGACCGTATATATGTGCGAGAATACGGGATGTTTTTTCAGGAAATCCTCGAAGCCTGCTTTTTCTATCATGCGGAAGGTACCGTGGTAAATACCCCAGATCATAAAGCGCCAGGAAGCCCCGTGCCATAGACCGGTCATCGCAAATACGAAAAAGATGTTCAGATAGCTGCGCAGCCTGCCTTTGCGGTTGCCGCCCAGCGGGATATAGAGGTATTCCCTGAACCATTCGCCGAGGGAGATATGCCAGCGGCGCCAGAATTCGGTGATGGAACGTGAGATATAGGGCAGATCGAAATTCTCCCTGAATTCAAAACCGAATATCCTGCCAAGGCCTATCGCCATATCGGAATAGCCCGAAAAATCATAGTAGATCTGAAGAGTATATGCGATGGCGCAAAGCCAGCAGCCGGCGCTTCCGATCATGGAGGGGCCGTTTGCCAGCAGACTGTCCACAACATCAGCCACTATATTTGCTATCAGCACTTTTTTTGCAAGACCGAAGATAAAGCGCCTGATGCCGCAGCTTACACCGTCAAGGCTTATCTTTCTTTCCGTAAGCTGCTTTTCGATGTCGATATATCGTACTATGGGGCCGGCTATAAGCTGCGGGAAGAATGATATGTATAAAGCCAGTTTAAGCGGATCTTTCTGTGCGGGATATTTGCCGCGGTAGAGGTCGATGATATAAGCCATGGCCTGGAAGGTAAAGAAAGAAATACCTACGGGAAGCGGCAGATCGATCACGGGCAGGTTTGCAGACGGAAAAACAGCTGCAAGTGATGAACTGAGAAGCCCAAGATATTTAAAGCATGCAAGGGAACCCAGATCCAGCACCAGAGCCGCTGTGAGCAGAAGTTTCTTAGTATTCTGTTTTTCTGCGGAACCTATGCCAAGACCGAAAAGATAATTGACCAGTATCGATGCCAGGAGAAGAAGTATATATACAGGTTCTCCCCAGGCATAAAACAGAAGACTCCCCAGCAGTAAAAGGATATTCTGCCTGCCGGGAGTCCTGACTGTCATCCCCAGGATAAATATCAGGGGAAGAAAAAACCATAAAAAGATAAAGGAACTGAATACCATCCCCGCGTGTCCTTAAAGATCAAGCCCCGTTGCTTCGTCAACGCCCAGAACTATATTCATGCACTGCACAGCTGCACCGGAAGCGCCCTTTCCAAGATTATCAAAACGGCTGGCTGCAACCATCCTGTCGTTATTACCTGTAACAAATATCTCCATGCCGTCCCAGCCTGCACAGGCGTCGGTGAAAAGAGCGCCGCCTGCCTCGGCATCGGCGCCAAGAGGCATTACTTTTATGAAGGGTTCATCCTTATAATGCTTTGAGAAACATTCATGCAGCTCTTCGGGAGTTGTCCCGTTTTTCAGGAGATGGGAAAACAGCGGCAGCTGCACCATCATGCCGCTGTGATAATTGGTGGTAAACGGGAGGAAAAGAGGCTCGTTATCGATCCCGCATACAGCCTTCATTTCCTTTAAATGCTTGTGGGTCTGACCCCAGGCGTACATGCGCGCCGAATCGTATTTCTTATCACGGCCTTCTTCTTCATACTGCGCGATAAGCTTTTTACCGCCGCCGCTGTAGCCGGATGCGGCAAAGACCGAAAGGGGATAATCCTTCGGGATTATGCCTGCCTGCACCAGGGGATATACCAGGCCGATAAAACCGCTGGCGTAACAGCCCGGAACAGCAATACGTTTTCCCTTGCGTATAGCTTCGCGGTGAGCTGCCGACAGTTCGGGGAAACCGTATGCCCAGCCTTCCTGTGTACGATGAGCGGTGGAAGCGTCTATGATAACGGTATTATCATTCTCTACATAGCTTACTGCCTCAATAGCGGCTGCATCGGGCAGGCACAGAAAAGTTATGTCCGAAGCATTTATGAATTTCCTTATCTCATCGGGATCTTTACGCTTATCGCTGTCTATCTTAAGGATCTCAATATCATCCCTTTTTTCAAGGCGCTCATGTATGCGCAGTCCCGTAGTGCCTTCACTTCCGTCGATAAAAACCTTTTTCATGATCCGATACTCTCTTTATATTATATTGGCTGCCTTCCGCAGCATTGAAATGATAACATCTTTCACTTTCTTTGTAAACCCGCTCAGAGAGGGCGAGGTTTACAATAATTATACAAGATGCTATAATCATGGCGCGCAATATAGGTAATAATGATGAAAGAACAGGAGTGAGCAATGTTTTCTTTAAAGAACAGAAGGATAATAGTATTTCTTTTATGTATACTTATGGTCTTTACGGAGGCTGCGCCTTTTGCAGAGGCGGGGGATAATGAACTGGTTGAGTATTCGCCGGAATGGTATGAATATTACGGCGTGGATAACGACCTGCAGTCATTCGATCCGGACTGCCCCGAGCCGGGCACGCTTAAGGGAGAGCTGGGATATACAGGCGAGAACGCCATGACCATATTCTATTTCCTTATAGATGATATGGGGCTTCATACGGCGGCAGCAGTGGGTATCCTGGCAAATATCTTCTGCGAGTCTTCGTTCCGTTATGATGCACTTGGTGATAACGGCACGAGTTACGGTATCTGCCAGTGGCATGCGGGGCGCTGGGAGAAACTTAAGAGTTTCTGCGATTCCCACGGCCTTGACTGGCATACTCTGGGCGGCCAGCTGGCTTATCTTAAATACGAAACAGAACAGGATTTTCCCAGGACCATGGCAGCCATCAGGGATACTTCCAATGATGCGGATGGTGCATACAGGAGCGCATATCTCTGGTGCAAGAATTTTGAGGTGCCTGCCGATACGCTGGCCATGTCAGACAGAAGAGGCAATATCGCAAGGGATACCTTCTGGCCTCTCTATAAGGATCTGGGACACGGTGAGCCTGAAGAGGAAGATCCGCCTGAAGAGGAAAAACCTGAAAAAAAGGTGGAGATCCTGCCTGTACCGGAGGAAACCCAGCCCAGCTTAAGCGAAGACGATGTGCCGGAGCCCGATGAGCAGGAACCCTCCGTACTTGAGGAAGATATACCGGAGGATGGAATCATACCCGAAGGCATATGGTATGCGGGGATCGAGGATAAGTATTATACCGGCAAGGCAGTGACCCAGGATTTCCGTATTTATTATTCCGATAAGCTGTTGAAAGAAAAGACGGATTATACAGTGAGCTACGAGAATAATAAGAAGGTAGGTACCGCTGTTCTTATCATAGAATTCAAAGGTAATTATGTCGGGACTATCAGGAAGTATTACAAGGTGATGGCGCTGGATATCTCTGAAGCAGATGCGGAGGATATAGTCCTGCAGTATAACGGAAAGCAGCAGAAGCCCAAGCCCGTATGTAAGCTTAATGGTGTAAACCTTAAATATGATACGGATTTCAGTGTGCCTGAATATAATAAGAATATCGCAAACGGATTTAAGGGAGATGAAAAGGGGAATCTGACAGTAAGCCTTAATCTGTGCGGTATGGGTAATTATACCGGTACCAAAACCATATATCTTACATATGTAGGAAAGCAGACGGCTTCATCAAATTCCCTGCCCCAGATAATGCTGTCCAAGGTGACGGCGGCTTCCATACCCGCCCAGACTTATAAGGATGAGGGCTTTGTGGTAGAGAGCCTGAGCATGAATAATCTGACAGGCAAGAAGGGAAAGCCTTATGTTATAAGCCTTAAGTATAAAGGTAAGAGTCTGAGCGATAATGACGTGCAGATCGTGGGACTTGAGAATGCGGATAAACCCGGTAAGGCATATATTATGGTAAGCGGATGTAATGCCCGGAAGAGTGCCACGGGATACAGTTTTGTGGGAATAAAGAGGATAAAGTTCAACATAAAGGGCAAATCGATAGGAAAGCTTAAGATAAGCGGATTCGCGAAAAGCTATGCATACACGGGACAGGAGATAACCCCCTCCGTTAATCTGAGCGGAATAACGGGACTTACCGCGAATGATTATGTCATAAGTTACAAGAATAATATCATGCCCGGTAAAGCGACGATACTGGTAACCGGTATCAACAGATATACCGGTACAAAGAAAGCTACATTTAAAATAACGGGTTATGCCATCAAGGATGCGAAAGTAACGGTTTATGATGGGAACGGTGATCCCGTTCCGGAGAACACCCGTGTAAGCGTAAGCTATAATAAGACAGGCGCAGTACCGGAGTTTTCCGTTTCCTATAACGGTGCAGAACTGGTAAGGGATGTGGATTACAGCGTAAAGGTGACCAATAACAAAGCGGCCGGTACAGCAACCATTAATATACAGGGTAAAGGATGCTACAGCGGCAGCCGAAAAATAAAATATAAGATCACTGCCCTGGATTTCTCCGATAACGTGAGGATGTATGCAGCGGATAAGTCTGTAAATAAAGCTACGGAAGACAGGTTTATACAGCCTGTTTGTGTGACGGATACCCACGGCAATCCGCTGGTGCAGGGTAAGGATTATACCGCGCCCAAATATTATATTGTCAGAGGCAAGAAGATGTACACCATCCAGGATTCCGATGCGCCCAGAAAGGGTGATGTGATCTATGTTGCGATCACCGGTAAAGGCGGGTACAGCCATGAGACAGTGTATACAAAATATACCATTATTAAGGGATATGTTGATCTTGGCACGGCGAAGGTAAAGATAAGCATTAAAGACCAGGCATATACGGGAAATGAGATAAGGATCACATCAGCGGATCAGATAGAGTTTGCTTCATATAAGGGAGAAAACCTGGCGTTTAATGAGGATTACCGCGTAGTTCCGGGCAGTTATGTCAGCAATAAGGAAAAGGGTACGGCAAAAGTTACGTTAAAAGGCTGCGGTGATTATATCGGACAGAAGACCGTAAGCTTCAGGATCAATGCGATCGTTCCCAGATGATAACGGAGACCCGATGTCCCCCATCAATGTGTTCATGTTAAAAACCGAAATGATACTGGCGGCTCCGGGAAAGGGCCTTCATATGCTGCTCAGAAAGCTTAGAAAGCACAGCGACATAGGGAGGGCTCTTTTTTTGCTGTGTACGCTGGCACTGGTTGGGCTTGGACTCTGGCTTATGAGGAAAAACACCATGCTGCTGCTCCTTGGCGGCGCCGCATTGGCTGTCGTTGCATTTCTTCTTTATAAGCCGGTCATGAAGGGATTGGCCACCTTCTTTATGTTCCTGGAGGCATTTACTTATCTTTTTGCAAAGAGCTATGACGAATGCAGGCATGGAATAAAACGATATGAGCGTGAAAAGCGCCAGTGTGAAATGACTGAGGAAGAAAAAGAGGCAGAGAGAAAGGCCAGGGAAGAAGCAGAGAAGAAGGCTGAGAAAGCAAAGGCAGCTGCAGCCCGGGAAAAGGAGCAGCGCGAAAAAGAAGAATGGTCAAAAGCCAAGCAGAGGGCCAGACAGGAACAGCGCCGCGAGCATACGGAAAGAAAGCGCCGGCGCATGGAGGAAGAGGCGGAGCGTGAGCGCGCAAAGCGCGGCGGTCCCCATGTAAAGACGGATAAGGAACCGCATGTGAGCAATGCGGCCCTGGATGAGGCCAAGTCAATTTTTAATGTGGAGCTCCCCTTCACTGAAGAAGAGATAAAGGAAAAACGTAATATGCTGATAAAAAAATATCACCCCGATAATCCGGGCGGTTCCGAGGAGATGTGCAAAAAGATCAATGAGTGTTACGCGATATTATATAAATACGCTACGTAACATATGTTACCGACATGTCATATATACCGTGCTATTTTTACAATATAAAAGATGCCCGGATGATACATATCCGTCAAAAAGGTAGACATAATTTTTTAGGCATTTTAATTAAGAAATTATTGTAAAAATGGGACGGTTTTTTATTGACTATTCGAGGTGATTTTTTATATAATAGTGGGTAATTGGGGCTAAAGTCCCGTGAATCAATAACTTATTATTTTTATATAGGAGGCAATGCAATGAGTCAGGAAATGAGATCAGAGTGGGAAGGCTTCACCGGCGGCAAGTGGGTGAACGAGATCGACGTGCGCGACTTCATCCAGAAGAATTACACACCTTATGACGGTGATGAATCCTTCCTGGCAGGTCCCACACAGGCAACTAAGGAACTGTGGGAGCAGGTAATCGATCTGCAGCGTCAGGAGCGCGAGGCAGGCGGTGTGCTTGATATGGATACAAAGGTGATAAGCACCATTACATCCCATGGCCCCGGATATCTGGACAAGAGCAAGGAAAAGATCGTCGGCTTCCAGACCGACAAGCCCTTCAAGCGTTCAATGCAGCCTTACGGCGGTATCCGTATGGCAGAGAAGGCTTGCGCAGATAACGGCTATACCGTAGATCCCGAGATCAGCGAGTTCTTCTCAGTTCACAGAAAAACACACAACGCAGGCTGCTTCGATGCTTACAATCAGGAGATGAGAGCATGCCGTTCCAGCCATGTAATCACAGGTCTTCCTGATGCTTACGGCCGTGGCCGTATCATCGGCGACTATCGTCGTGTCGCTCTGTACGGTATCGATCGTCTGCTCGAGGACAAGCAGGCTCAGAAGGATTCCACCGGCCGTGTAATGACCGATGATGTTATCCGTCTTCGTGAAGAGCTTTCCGAGCAGATGACAGCTCTGAAGATGATGAAGGAAATGGCTGCTTCTTACGGCATCGACATTTCCAAG
>CAMVRS010000017.1 GCA_947169935.1 uncultured Lachnospiraceae bacterium | reverse complement strand
GAGATGCTCATGGCTTATGTATGTAAGACAAAGGGCAGTCTGGCTTTTGCAACAAAGGAATCCTGGAATAATAAAGCGCTTAACGTGATAACCCTCATCGGTATAGTGCTGCAGCTGGGAGTGCTGCTCATTCCTCCGATGCGTTCACTGCTCAAGCTTTCCGCAGTGAACTTCAAGGATATTGCCGCGATAATACTGATCGCTGTGGCAGGCGTGATGATCAATGCAGCTATCACTCTTGCAAAAGAGCGCCTTGATATAAAGAAGGAAAGAAATCTCTGATAATACGGATGTCATAATATGGAACTGCTTTATACTTATTACGTTACTAATTTTATGACGATCATGATCCTGTTCGCTCTGCTGGCGCTGATGATAGTGAACAGGGATGTTAAGATACCTGCGACTAATCTTTTCCGCGTAAGTATCGTTCTTATCGTGGGTCTTACTATAGTCGGACTGCTGGATAAATATACGGATGTGAGCGGTCTGGCGGCTGCCGAGGCTGCCGATGTTGTGCAGACCCGTACGCTCATGAGCACTATGGGCTATATCATGCGTCCCTGTGTGATACTTGCCGAGCTGCTCATAATACTGGATAGAAAAAGATACAGATTCTTATGCGTTATCCCTGCGATCATAAACGCCTGCGTATATGCTACTGCGCTTTTCGGCAGCAGTCTGGCTTTTCATATAGACGAGAGCAACAAATGGGGCGGCGGACCTTTAAGCAAAACGATATATGTAACCCAGTTCCTGTATCTTCTTATGCTTTTATACTGTTCGATACGTTCATTCAGCGAAGGCAACAGAAGAAAGACGATAATCCTTGCTACCCTGCTTATCCAGGCGGTGCTGGCAGCACTGCTGGAGATGAGTAATGTGTCTGAGTATACCAATCCCGTAACGGCGCTGTGCTTACTGGAATACTATATCTACCTTGCTACCGTATACCGTCAGGCTCTGAATGAAAAACTGGACGCCTATGTTGAACAGGTGGAAGAATCCGGTGTAAAACTGAAGAAGCTTACTAAGGAAGTCATGGAGGCGCTGGCAAACGCCATAGATGCCAAGGATAAATACACTAACGGCCATTCAATGCGCGTTGCCGAATACTCCAGGATGATAGCCCGTGAGATAGGCAGGACCGAAGAAGAATGTGACAGGGTCTATGATGCGGCGCTTCTGCATGATGTGGGCAAGATAGGCGTTCCCATGGAGATCCTTTCCAAGAACGGAAAGCTTTCGAAAGAAGAATTTGATGAGATAAGGAAACACCCCGTTGTGGGCAGCCAGATCCTTTCGAATATAAGCGAGACCCCCTGGCTCAGCATAGGAGCGCATTACCATCATGAACGTTATGACGGCAAAGGTTATCCCGAAGGTAAAAAAGGCGAAGATATTCCGGAGATCGCCAGGATAATCGCGGTAGCCGATGCATATGACGCCATGACTTCCAACAGAAGTTACCGTGAAGCCATACCGCAGCATATAGTCAGGGAAGAACTTGTAAAGGGCATGGGCAAACAGTTCGATCCGGAGTTTGCAAAGATCATGATACACATGATCGATCTGGATATCGAATACCATATGAAAGAAAGCGTGTCCGGTGCCAATCTCCAATCTGCGAAGGGACTGCGCTGCGAAAGCATTTATCATGAATGCACCGAAGGTATCGCGATCACGATGAAGAAGACCGATATCATGCTGTGCAGCCAGCCGGATGAAGGATATGATCTGAAGGAAAGCCTTCCTACATTGATAGTATTTGACTCCCTGGATGGGATCGTACATCCCGGGGAAGAAGAAAATAAGGATCTGCTTTATTATGAATTTGCGCAGATCAGGCTGGACGGAAAGGTGAAGGAAGGCCACATCAGAAAGAGCGATGTAAGGTATTCCGATCATGCCACCAGATCGGATTACCTGGATGTGGCTGATACCGAGCATGGCCAGAGATATCTGATCGAAGCCATAAGGAACAGGGATCATCTGATGGTGCGTATATGCGGCGGCAAGCAGGAGATCCAGGTAGTGCTGGCGTTGCCCGATACCGCGCGTTATACTTTTATATCATTAAGCGGTGAACACTGCGAGATCCATAACATACGTGTTGAAAACGCTGATGAGAAGTCTGCGCCTGTAGCCATACCCCGCATCGTCAGGGAAATAAGCTACACCAGGGACTGTCCGGTGGGTGATCTGCCCAATATCGAGATCGACGGCCCCAGACTGGCGTCAACACAGGGTATACCTATCCGTGACAGTATAACGCTTAGTTTCCATACCATGAGCTATCCTACAGCGCGTCTGGTATGGCACTGCCCATACTTCTGCATTTTCGCATCGGATAACGGACAGGTTGACGGGGACAATTTCCGTGAGTTCTTCCTGCTTAAACTGGACGGGGAAAACTGGGAATCCGAAGAGCAGGTGAAAAACAACGTCAGCGTCGAACAGACCAGGGAATTTACGGACTGGGACGACTGGATGGAGAAAAATAAGCAGGGACTTGATGTTACGGTGACTGTGCGCCGGGAAGATAATAAGATATTCATGCGTACGGAAAATCTGGGCATTGCCGTATACAGTACGACTACAATACTGGATGATACCAAAGATGTTTACCTGGCTCTGACAGGCGACCAGTGTGCGCTTACGAATATACGGCTTTATCAGGGCAAAAATGCATGATATAATGATATCGGATCAATAACGGAGGACAACATTTAATGAATATAGATCAGACATCATTCAATCTGATAGCGGATACGCTGGCAGCCCATTACGACAGCGTTATTCTCGTAGATGTGGAATCGGGGGGTTATAAGGTATTTGTTCCCTCACAGATATTCGCTGAAGATCATATCCCTGCAGAAGGGGAAGATTTTTATGCAATGTTCAGGGCTACTGCCCAAAAATACGTTCATCCCGAAGACCTTGATATGGTATTGAACGCTCATGATAAAGAGATCATCATTGGGAATCTAACAAAGAACGGGTCTTATTCCATGGGGTGCAGGATAATCATGGACGGAAAAATAATATATATTCGCCATGTCGACGAACTCTGTAAGGATAAAAAACATTTCCTGTTCTGTATGGAAAACTTTGATGACGAAGTCAGGGAAAAAGAGGAACAGAGGAAGAGGATCCAGTCTATAGAGCGCAGGGCCAGGATGGATGAGCTGACAGGGATCAAAAATAACAGCGCATTCAATGAACTGAGCCAGTCTATAGATAACAGGATACGCCAGGCAGATGCGGATCTCAGATTCGGTATCGTAATGTGTGATATCAACGATCTTAAACGTTTTAATGATAACAGAGGCCACAGTTTCGGCGATGAGATGGTGCGCAGGGCCTGCCGCATGATCTGCGAGGTGTTCAGCCGCAGCCAGGTATACCGTATAGGCGGGGATGAATTTGTCGTGATCCTTACCGGTGAAGAATTTGATATCAGGGAAGAACTGCTTGAGAATTTAAGAAGGGAATCCTATGCTAACGGCCGTTCGCGTTCCGGTCCCGTGATCGCCTGCGGTCTGTCGGTATATGAATCTGCGTCTGATGCAAAGTTTGCGGATGTTTTCAAGCGCGCCGATCTGGACATGTATGAGAATAAGAGAGTATTAAAGAACGGATTTCCGGCCGGGAAACTTGGAAATGCGACTAAAATGGAGGTACCGATCCCGGACGGCCGGAAAAGGAAGCTGGATGCGATGTTTGATGCGCTGCTCACTATATCGGGAGGCGGATATATATTCTTAAACGATCTGAGGTACGATTATTCCAGATGGTCCGCTCTGCTGGCAGACGATTACGGTTTTGAGTCTGAATATATGTATCATGCGGGAAAGACCTGGCAGAAATATGTCCATCCCGATGATCTGACCAAATATAAAGAGATAGTGGATTCACTGATAAGCGGAAAGGGTGACCCCAAGGACTTTAAGTATCGTGCGCGCAGACCGGACGGATCCTATGTGGTATTGCAGCCCAGAGCTTTTGTATTATGCGACAATGAAGGAAATCCCGAATATTACGGCGGCATAATCATAGAGCAGTGAGGAGAGGAGCGCTATGGAAACCTGGTATTATGAAGTAGTAAGCATTGACGGTGATTACGCCAATCTTAAGCGTACGGATATAGAATCGGATGATCTTAAGCTGGTGGCGAGGGCTTTATTGCCGCCCGAGATAGTCGAGGGCAGCAGGCTCAGATATGAGATGATGCAGTATTTTCTTGAGTAATACATCATGGAGTGTGCCCATACGGGCGTGATAAGGAGATAAATGTGGACTACCAAAAATTCGTTGACGGAATTATTACTACAAGCTGTGTATTGTCCGTAGAAAAGCTTTCCGACGGGATCTGCGGAAAGATCCGTATCATTTGCGGCAACAGGGCTTATCTGGATTCGCTTAAAGCAGGTCACGAAACCGGAAACAGGATGTATTCTCATGAACTGATATCCGGCAGTGAGTATGAAAATTATTTCGATAAAGACCGTGTATTTGAAGATTACTGTTATCGCTGTGCAATACTGAAACAGCCTATACATACCGTTGTTCATCCTGAATTCTTTGATACCTGGTTTAATATCTACATGCTTCCCCTTGAATCTGATAAGGAAGACCTGGGATATTGCCTGTATTCCATACAGCTTTCCGCAGAGCAGAGTAACGGGATCCTTTCGAATCTTTCGCGGGAGACTGCTTCTGATGTCCTTAACACCTGTATCAAACTCCGCGGTACAAACGATTTTGTGGGCACCGTAAATGACGTGGTGGCAGATATACGCAGGATCTGTGATGCAAGGCATGTATGCCTTCTCCTTGTAGACTATGCAAGCCGCAGCTGCTCCATGCTGGCTCAGGCTTATGCAGATACAGCCAGAAGGATCCCTATGAACCACTGGGGTGATGAAGAGCATTTCAATCTTGTGGTATCCTGGTCTGCCATACTGGCCGGAACTTCCTGCCTTATTGCTAAAAATGAAGAAGATATGGCGCCCATTAAAGAGAAAAACCCGGCATGGTATGAATCCCTGCACAGGGCTCAGGTTAACAGTATCGTATTGTTCGCGCTGAAAGTCGGCGGTGATCTGCTGGGTTATATCTGGGCTACAAATTTTGAAGTGAAGAATACCCTGCGGATAAAGGAAACCCTGGAGCTTACCACATTCTTCCTGGCTTCCGAGATCTCCAATTATCAGCTGCTCAACCGCCTTCACAGACTCAGCACTATGGATATGCTTACGGGCGTATTAAACCGTAACGCCATGAATAACCGTATAGATTCCATAGGTTCCGAAAAAACAGAGGATAAGCATACTCTGGGCGTGGTATTTGCGGATCTGAACGGACTTAAAACCACAAATGACAATGACGGACATCAGGCCGGGGATCTGCTGCTGAAAAATGCGGCAATGGTTCTTCAGAACGTATTTATAGGGGACGAGATCTACAGGGCAGGCGGAGATGAGTTTCTGGTACTGGTTCCCGATATCACCCGTGAAGATCTGCAGAAAAAGATAGAAAGAGTCAGGAAGGATTCTGCATCCTACGGAAATGTAAGTTTTGCCATAGGTTACAGTTTTAAGGAAGATCAGAGAGATATACTGGACGGTCTGCACGAAGCAGATGAGATCATGTATGCCGATAAGAATGAATTCTATCTCAAACATCCGGAATTGAAATCAAGAAAATAAAACATATTCAGGAGGGAAGGTATGGTTAAAGCTGTTCTTACCATCGATGACATTGCTTCACAGAATACTCCGGCTATAGTCGATTACCTTAAAGAAAAAAATATCCCGGTGATCATGTTCGCCTGGGGCGAAAAGGTTAAAGAGTTTTATGATAATGCGGTCTATGCATTGCAGAACGGTATTATAGTGGGCAATCACAGCTATTCCCATCCTGCCTTTTCCAGGCTTTCTTATGAGGAAGGCGTTGAGGAGATAGAAAAGAACGAAGAGCTGCTTGATAAGCTGTATAAGGATGCAGGCGTGGAGAGAAAATACAGGCCGTTCCGTTTCCCTTACGGAGATAAGGGCGGGGACAATAAGGAAGCATTTCAGAAGTACCTTGCAGAAAAGAAGTTTGACAAGGTATGTGATAAACAGCTTTCCTATTCATGGTGGAAAGAACACGGTCATTATAAAGATATAGATACTTTCTGGACTTTCGATTTTACGGAATATCTTATCCGTAAGGACAGCGGTTTTACAAAAGAAGATGTATTTAAAAGGATGGATGACCCCGAACCGGAAGGCCGTGAGGCGCTTTTCAGGGACGGAGGAAACCATCTGCTCCTTCTGCATGCCCATGATGAAACAGAGGAGCTGGTACCTGAGTACTACAGGCTGTTCCTGGATCATCTGCTGGAGCGGGGAGTCGTATTTGAAAAACCCGGATTTATCACTGCGGAGGTGTAATGATGAAACAGTTTCGCCTGGATCTTTGGAAGGATGATGAATATACTTATGCGGCGGCATATGGATTCATGCCTAATGTGCGCGCATTTCTGCATGAAGAGGATGACTCTGTGCGCAGATGCATGGTAATGGTACCCGGCGGCGGCTACTGCATGCTGGCGCCCCATGAAGGGGAGCTCCCCGCTATGGAATATTATAAGATGGGCATGAATGTGTTCGTGCTTACTTATACCAACGATATCACCATGTCGGTGCCGCTTAAGCGCCAGCCCATGGAGGATCTTTCCAGGGCAGTGCGTCTGATACGCAGGAATGCTGCGGAATATAATATTGCGCCCGACAAGCTGCTGGTCTGCGGTTTCTCTGCCGGAGGCCATGTGTGCGCAAGTCTCTGTACTCACTTTGACGATATCACGGATCCCGATCCGGAACTGAATGCTGTATCCAACAGGCCGGAAGGAGCCATACTCTGTTATCCTGTGATCACATCAGGAAAATATACGCATATCTATTCCATGCAGGCCCTGCTCGGAAAGGAGCCGGCTCAGGAAGAGCTGGATTATTTCTCCTGTGAAAAGCAGGTTACGGAGAATACCCCTCCCTGCTTCTTATGGCAGACACTGGAAGATGATCTGGTACCTGTGGAAAACGTGTATCTTTTCGCAAAAGCTCTTAAGGAAAAAGGTGTTCCATATGCACAGTATGTATTCCCCAAAGGAGGACACGGTCTTTCCGTAGCCAGCCTTGAACAGTTCAAGGGCTGGCATGGCGGTGAATATGTATGCGAGCAGCTGGGCAAAGCTCTGGAGCATGTTAAGGACAATACAGCAGTGAACTTAACGCCGCAGCGCCGTGAGGAACTGATGCAGCAGTTCTTTGCGCCTAAGGAAGAAGGATCCGGGCAGAATGCCGGCCCCGCAAGAGAGATGCCTGCGCCCGAGGTACTGGCTGATATGTTTGCCGATGTTCACAGCTGGCTTGAGCTTTCAAGGATATGGTTCGAAAGGTTTATCTGACATCGGTGTAAATTGCTATAAGCATCAGAATATGGTATAATCTCAGCCATGAATATATTAGTTTTTCTGATAATTATTTTAGCCTATATCGTTATCATAGGAACGCTTAACGAACGTATCTTCCATATGCAGAGTGATATCGCTCTGATATTCTTTTCACTTTTATTATCCTGTGTTCTTCTGATCGTAAGGATACTTTTTCCGGACACATCATTCAGTCTCATGATCGACGGTCTGGCAGATTTTAAATTCCGCGAATATCTAATGGACGGAATGCTCTGCTTTATGCTCTTTGCGGGTGCCAGCAAGGTTAACATGGGCAAGTTCAAAAAGAACCTGCGTCCCATATCACTTCTGGCTCTGCTGACTACGCTGCTTTCATCTTTTACCTACGGAGCCTTTTTCTATCTGGTTGCCAGACTTTTCAGTATCCCTATGGATGTCTGGATGTGCATACTGCTTGGCTGCGTTGTATCCCCTACGGATCCGATCGCGGCTACGGGCATACTCAACAAGATAGGCCTGTCAAAGAATGTATGCTCTGTTATAGAGAACGAATCCCTGTTTAATGACGGCACGGGCGTTACCCTGTTCATATTTGTGCGTTCCGTTATCGTACACAGTGGTGACGGAAACTTCCTGGTCCTTATGCTAAAGGAGATCGGCGGCGCAGTGGTCGTAGCCCTTTTGGTATCTTATGTTTTCTTCAGGCTCATGAAGCTTACCCGTAATCCCGTAAGATATATCCTTATATCTTTACTTAGTGTTTCTTCGATCTATGCGATCTGCGAGCACTTCGGATTTTCCGGCGTTATCGCTTCCGTGGTCTGCGGTATGTATTTCTCATACTCCATGGATAAGATCAAACGTACGGCAGCGGTCATAGATCCGGAAAACTTTTACGGTGATTTCTGGGAGATCATAGAGAGTATCCTAAATTCCATTCTTTTTGTCATGATAGGCCTGCTGGTGCTGAGCATGAAATTAAGTCCCTTTGCGGTCATCGTGATCCCTGCGTCCCTGCTGATACTGATCTTATCAAGGGCGAACGGCGTTTTTGTAAGTACCATTCTTACCGGCAAAAAGATACCCGGTAATTACGATCTGGGAGAATTTGTGATACTGATGACCTGGTCGGCGCTGAAGGGCGGTCTTTCCATGGCGCTGGCGTTGGAGACGGCCGAGTATCTGCCGGATAATGTATACCAGATCTTTACCAATGTTGCTTATGTTACAATCTTCTTTACCGTACTGGTACAGGGACTGAGCATAAAGCGCGTATATTTTGCACTGGAGAAACACAAGGCCTTAAGACTCAGTAAAAGAGATAATAAAGAAAGGGTTCAGGCATGAAGATCATAATCGTCGGTCTGGGACAGACCGGAAACCTTTTGATCGCGTCACTGGCGAATGAAAGCTATGAAGTGTCTGTGATCGATCAGGACCGCAGACTGGTGGATGCGGCAACGGATAAATATAATGTGAACGGCGTGGTGGGCAGCGGCGCCTCCAGGGAAACGCTTCTGGCAGCAGGAGCGGATACGGCGGACGCCATCGTGGCGCTTACCCATATCGACGAGATAAACCTGTTAAGCTGTATGCAGGCAAAGGCCTTGGGTACACGCTTCGCGGCTGCCCGTATACTGATGCCGGATTTTGTGCATGAAGCAGATTATCTGATGAAGAAGTACAATATCGATTTTTTTATGAAACCCCGTCTTGATGTGGCAGAGGAGATCTACGGTAATCTGGGCATGCCGGGCTTTACCAAGCTGGAAGGCTTCTGGGATACGGAGATACAGGTGCTTAATATGAACATCCTGGAGGACAGTGTGCTCAAAGACCGGTCCCTCATCGACATCAAGCAGTCTCTGGGGCTGGATATACTGATAGTAACAGTCATCCGCGAGGGGAAACTTTTTATCCCCAGGGGTGATTTTGTCCTGAAGAGCGGCGACAGTATCAATGTGGTGATCGCCGGAGACCGGCTGGCAGACACGCTGGTTAAGCTGGGTATCAGCAGGAGCAAGGCGAAGAAGATAGTTATAGTCGGCGGCAGCACCACCTGCGATTATCTCTTAAAGATGCTGGGTAAGGAACACCATGATATAACCATACTGGAGAGTGATTCCGGAAGATGCAGGGAGCTTATGGAAGAATACCCCAATATAAACGTGGTATACTGCGTAGGCGACACCCTGGAGATACTGGAAGAAGAGCGGGTATCGAAGGCGGATATGATCATCTCCCTTACCAATTTTGATGAGACCAATCTGGTGATCAGCATGTACGCCTGGTCCTGCAGAATGCCCTCCATCATCACCAGGGTTGATAAGCCGGAGCACGTTAAACTGCTGCATAAGGTAAATATTGATATCACCGTATCCCCTGCGGAAACCTCTGCACTGATGGCAATGCGTTTCCTGCGCAGCCGCGAAGCCGCGGATTCCGGAAAGGATATAGGAAAATTCTATCTGCTGGCAGAAGGCCTTGCAGAGATCATGGAATTTCCTGCGGGGGATGATTTTAAGTGCCTTGACATCCCCTTTAAAGATAAAGCGTTTAAGCTTAAGAAGGATGTGCTGGTAGCCGGTATATTAAGGGACGGCAAGCTGATCATACCTTCCGGAAATACCTGTATAAATAAGGGAGACAGGGTTATAATCACCGCCTCCCGCAAGAACCGTATCCGCAGTCTTAACGACATGCTCAATAAAGAGCTTTTCTGAAAGGATTTTATGAAGAATATACCCTATGAGTACTATAACGCCCCCATTCCCGGGGGAGGCTATGTAACGGGATTTGCCTATGATAAAAGCGCCCGCGGGCTGTTATACTGCCGCACGGATATAGGCGGCACTTACCGTTATTCCTATGAAGAAGACCGCTGGCACTGCCTGACTTATCACGCAGGCATGGAGGATCTTTCCGAGACTTTTCCTATAGCCATTGCGGCGGAAGAAGGGATATTATATATCGCATGCGGTGACGGGCGCAGCCGATACTGCGATCCTGCTTTTCATAACGGACGTCTCTGTACATCTAAAGATAAAGGCCTGACTTTCACTTACGAAGAAATACCCTGCTATATTCACGGAAACTTAAACGGCCGCGGAACCGGAAAACGTCTTGTAAAAGGCACTTCCGGCAGGCTTTTTTTTGCAAGCCAGTGCAACGGTCTGGGCATACGGGAAACAGACGGCAGCTGGAGTTTTAAGGAAATATGCGGAGAAGCGTATCTTACTTTTATATATGTATCGGAGGATGAAAAGACCCTGATAGCAGGCACGGCCGGTATTTCCCAAAAGGACGGGAATAAGAGGGGACACAGCCTTTATATCTCAAGGGATGGCGGAAACAGTTTTGAGGAGCTTGCGGAGCCGGAAGATAATTCAGGCAAAATGTATTCCGGTTATGTGGCCCAGAGATATGCCGCTGATGATGAGTACTTTTATGTTACTTTTTCTGTAAGCGATACCAACGCCTATGCGCAATGGATGGGATACAGTTGTGACGGCGGCTGGGTCAGGGACGGAAAAGTCGTAAGGTATGATATTAACGCATTTAAGGGTTTTGAGGATATCACTCCCGAAAATGCGGTAAACGGCTTTGGCGGGATCGCGCTGTGCGATAAGCTGCCGGGACTCTTGGCGGTATCGGGCCTTTGCCGTTATGACGGGGATATCATCTGGGTATCCTATGACAGGGGCAGCAGCTGGGAGAGAGCCCTTCACGATATGGATACGGGGCATATGCATTTTAATGCGCCCTATATGAGTCCCGATCATCATGGAGGCCATTCGCTGATACACTGGATGACGGACCTGGCGATAAGCCCCTTTGATCCGGATGAGCTATGGTTCAACACCGGAACCGGAGTCTTTAAGAGCGAGGGCTTTTCAAAAGAAGACCGCAGTTTCTCCGATCATTGCGACGGTATCGAAGAGACCGTGCATCTTAATCTTTACAGCCCTCCTTCGGGAGAGATACAGCTTATAGACATACTGGGAGATCTGGGGGGCTTCGATTTCAGGGATCTTCGTAAGCCCTGTGATAATTCTTTTGCAAATGAAAACGGCAACCGCTATATCACCTGCATCAATGCGGATTTTCCCGATAAGGCTCCTTCAACGATAGCAGTGGCGGCCAGGGGCAACTGGACCGGCGAGACCAAGGGCGGGATCATATTTTCAGGGGACAGTGCAAAGAGCTGGGTACGTCTGCCCCTTCCTTATGGCATAAATGAACGCATTGACGGGATCTGCCGGGGGATAGAGAATCCCAATACAAATCCCGGCTGGGTGGCGCTTTCGGCAGACGCCGGCACCTTAGCCTGTACACTGGCAGAAGGTATCTGCCTGTGGGCCGATAACGCAGTTTGTGAAGGCAGGCTGATAGAGATAAGCTATCTTTCGGAGAATAAAGAGCGTCCGAAGTTTAAGATGTTTTCCGACAGGACCGATCCGGCATACTTTTATGCTTTTGGAGAAAACAGCCGCCTTTATGTCAGCAGCGACGGCGCAAGGAACTTCAGAGAGCTTCCTTCACCTCTGCCTGCGGGTATAGAGTTTGGACTGATAGACTGCGCGGATCCCACGGAGATACGTCCGAGTGCGGGCTTTTTCGGAACATTCTATATAGCCCTCAGGGAGCATGGCTTGTGGAAACTGGAATATATTAAAGAAGATGACAGCTTTAAGGCGCGTTGTCTTACCAAAGAGGGCGACACAGTATACCGCTGCGGACTGGGAATAAAGGACGAAGCCTATATCGGCGGCGCAAAGATGATCTACATCAGCGGTATCATAGACGGAAAATACGGTTTTTACCGCAGCGGCGATGAAGGCAGCAGCTGGGAAAAACTCAATGATGATAAGCATCTCTTCGGTGAAGTCAACAGCATCGAGGGCGACAGCAGAAAGCGCGGACGTTTCTTCATCGGAAGCGGCAGCATGGGCGTGATCGTAGGAGAAGAAGCAGCCCTGTCATCCTGAGCGCACTCCCCTGTCATCCTGAGCGCAGCGAAGGATCTTTTATAAGGAGACCAATATGAAGAAGTATAGCGAGTTTTTATTCGGCGACATCCGGCTCATCTATTGGACCGATGATAACGATCATATAGGCTTAAGCCTTGTGCCCGAGGGCATGGAGGATAAAGTAAAGGAAGGCAATTACTATCTTGAGCCACTGGTACAGCTTCATGCACGCGGCGATCATTTTGCCAACGGCTACGGAAACGGCATAACCCTTTCCACAACATCCGCTACGGACCGCATGCATCTGGTATGTCAGGAAAGAGAAGGCAATGAAGTTGTTACTGAACTGGCAGATGATACCGGAAGGAAGGCTTTCCATGTGATCAAATGGGAAGAAGGGCTGGAAGCTCTGGTAAGTTATGTACGTTTTGAGAATGCTTCGGATAAGCCTGTCATCCTGGATCTGCTCTCCAGTCTTAATATTGGCGGTATAACGCCTTTTACCGAGGGCGACGCCCACGATACCCTGCTGCTCCATCGGGCCTGCAGCTTCTGGAGCGGTGAAGGAAGGCTTAAGACGGAAAGCATAGAAGAAGCCATGCTGGAGCGTTCCTGGACGGGGCATGCCCACCGCATAGTCAAATTCGGACAGGTGGGTTCGATGCCGGTGAGGGGATATTTTCCTTTTGCGGCCATAGAAGATACAAAGAATAACGTGACCTGGGCGATGCAGCTTGCCTGCCCTTCATCCTGGCAGATGGAGATACGCCGGCGCGATGACCTTATCAATATGATGGCTTCCCTGGCGGATGAAGATTTCGGCCACTGGTCAAAGTCCGTTGCCCCCGGCGAAGCATTTGTAACTCCGGAAGCTTACGTTACCACAGGCCGTGGCGGTGTGGACAGTGTCAGCCAGAGGCTTCTTACCGTGCAGCGCAGGAACATGCCCAGGCCTGATGCGGATCTTCCGGTACTGTTTAATGAATACTGCGCTACCTGGGGAAATCCTTCCCATGCAAATCTCGAAAAGGTAGCCTCGGCCATCGAGGGCCACGGCATAGATTTTCTGGTGATAGACGCCGGCTGGTACGGAAAGGAAGGGGCGCCCTGGTTTAACTGCGGCGGCGACTGGATTCCCGAGGAAAAGGTGCTTTTCCCTGAAGGCCTTAAGGCGACGGCGGATATGATACGTTCCCACGGCATGATCCCGGGTATCTGGTTCGAGCCCGAGACCTGCGCTGCGGATGCGGATATCTTTAAGCAGGAGGATATGCTGCTTAAGAGAAACGGCACGGTGATAGATACCGATAACAGGCGTTTTCTGGATATGCGTAAAAAGGAGGTACAGGACTTCCTGGATGAGCGTGTTACGGGGCTGTTAAAACGCTGCGGTTTTGGCTATACCAAGATAGATTACAATGACTGTATAGGTACGGGCTGTGATGATGAGGACGGTCTGGGCGAAGGCCTGCGCCGCAATATGCAGGGAACGCTGGAGTTCTTCAGGCGCATGCGCAGGGATATGCCGGAATTATGGATAGAAAACTGCGCTTCGGGCGGTCACCGTCTGGAGCCCTCACTGATGGCTGTTGCGGATATGGCTTCTTTCTCCGACGCTCATGAATGTGCGGAGATACCCATAATAGCGGCCCAGCTCCACAGACTGATACTTCCCGGCCAGTCCCAGATCTGGGCGGTGCTGCGGGCAAAAGACAGTCTGCGCCGCATCAACTATTCCCTTATAAATACCTTCCTGGGCGTGATGTGTCTTTCCGGAGATGTTTCGGAGCTGTCCGCAGACCAGTGGGCAAAGGTCGATGAGGGCATAGCCTTCTTTAAGGATGTAAGACATATCATACGGGACGGCAGATCGGAGTTTTACGGCAGCGTATCCGCAAGCTGGCGCCATCCCGAAGGCTGGCAGGCAATTTGCAGGAGCACGCAGGATGAAAGCCTTGTGGTCATCCATACCTTTGGGGGAGAACATCCGGATAAGGTAAGCATTCCGGTTAAAGGCAGCGCGGTAAAGAAGATCATGTGCAGCGAGGACAATGAGGTAAGCCTTGAAAACGGCATGCTTACGGTTGCATTAAAGGCCGAATTTGAGGCAATAGCGGTCTGTTTGTGAACAAAATGTGAATAAAATGTAGCCTGTTTGTAAACATTGCCAATAATATGGATGAATTTGTTAAATATTTTAGGAATTATTCAGATTGATACGGGTAAAATACGGTGCTATAATCCCCCCTGTCAGATAAAAAAGCTAGAGAAAAAGCTTTTCAAAAAAGGGAGGAAATGAGTTATGAAAAAGAAGTTTTTAGCACTGGTACTTGCAGGAGCAATGAGCGTAGCTGTTCTGGCCGGATGCAGCGATGACGGCGCAGCAGAGACTGCAGATTCCGTAAAGGCAGCTGCAGATGAAGTTGTTGATGATGCTAAGGAAGTAGCTGAGGATGTTGCAGAAGACGTAGCTGAGGATGTTCAGGAAACAGCAGAAGATGTAGCTGAGGATGTTGAGGAAGCAGCTGACATCTCTTTCGTAGACGGTTTCTATGCAAATGACGGAAACGGCAGCGACTTCATGATCGCTTTCTACGAGGGCGCAGCTGGTGATGTTGCTTACGTTAACGACGGCACCAACGAAGTACTCGCTGAGTATGTTGTTGAGAACGCTACCCTGGATGATGGCACCGAGTACCTTGTTGTAACTGTAGGCCAGACCCAGATCGGTTATTACGAGGATGGCGAGGATATCTACATTGTAGATGATGAGGGTAACATCTATGCAGCAGGCCGTCTTACCGAGGCTGAGGCAGACGAGATCTACAACGCACTTCAGTAAAAAGCTTGTAAGACAATAGTTTTGGTAGTATAGTTAAAAGCGGCAGATTATTTCCTGCCGCTTTTCTAGTATAAGGGAGGGAGAGAAAATGAAAAAGTGGACAGTAAGGATGCTTGCACTTCTGGCAGCTATGAGCCTTTGCGCCTGCGAGGATGATGAGTGGGACGAGGAAGCAGAAGAGCCCGAAGTAACAACGGAACCGGTAGAAACAAAAGAAGAGCCTGAGGATAAGGAACCTGCAGCAAAGAAGGAGCATGAATCCGATCTGGCTACAAGGCTCTCCGTTAACCGCAGCAGCGGCAAGATGACCATTGACCGCAAAAGCCTGGGCAGTAAGCGTATGGGCAGTAACGGTGACTGGACTATACTTGTATATCTCTGCGGTACCAATCTGGAGTCGGGCGGCGGCGGTATGGCTACCATGGATATGCAGGAGATGCTCGACGGTACCGAAGGCGGAAACATCCGCTATGTAGTACAGACCGGTGGTACCGAAGACTGGGATAATGATATAGTAGATCCCTCAAAGCTTGAAAGATTCGTGCTGGAGAACGGCGAAGTTTCCGAGGCGTGGTCCGGAAAGATCACCAGCATGGGACAGGAGTCAACGCTGGAGGATTTCCTCTCATGGTCGTTAAGTGAGTATCCCGCAGAGCATATGGGACTGATATTCTGGGATCACGGCAGCGGCAGTATCAACGGCGTATGCTTTGACGAGCTGTATGATGATGATTCCCTTTCCCTGCGTGATATCGATACCGCGCTTAATGCAGTTTCCGATAAGCTCACCGCGCCTTTTGATTTCATAGGTTTTGACGCCTGCCTTATGGGCACTCTTGAGGCAGCAAATGTGCTGGCTCCTTATGCAAGCTATATGTACGGATCGGAAGAGATCGAGCCCGGATACGGCTGGGATTATCAGGCTATGGGCGAGCATATATCCGGGGGCGGAGCAGACGGAGCTTCCATGGGTAAGGTGGTATGCGATTCCTTCTATGATATGTGCGAGGAGATAGATTCCGAAGATCAGGCTACTCTTTCCGTTATAGATCTGGAAGCCATAGATGATGTGCTGACCAGCTTTAATGATTTCTCCAAGGATATATTTGAAGCCGGCAATGATGCGGCATCACTTGCGAGCATGATCCGTGGGATCGAAAGCGCCGACAATTTCGGCGGTAATAATAAGTCGGAAGGTTATACCAACATGGTTGACCTGGCTGGCCTGGTTAATGCCTGCAGCGATTATTCATCAAATGCAAAGAGCGTTATAAGCGCCCTGAATAAGGCTGTGGTATATCAGATACACGGCAGGGATCATAAGAATGCCGGCGGTCTTTCACTTTATTATCCCTTAAGTATTCAGGGTTCCAACGAAATGGGGATGTTTGCAGATGTATGTGTGAGCCCTTATTACCTTTCCTTTGTCGACAGACAGGGACAGGGCAGCGTCGGTAATTATTCTTCTTATGATGACAGCAGCTGGTTTGATGATGATGACGAATGGTACTGGGGTGAGGAAGACGAAGACGACAGCTACTGGGATTATATCGATTCCTTCGAGCAGACCGGAGAAAGCTCACTTATCACTTTTGATGTCGAGCCTACACTGGATGACGAAGGTGACTTCTGGTTTGCGCTTGATGAGGACGGACTCTACTATGCTGCTGATGTATATGCTTATGTTTATCAGCTTTCCGAGGACGGAGAGGATGCGATAGAGCTGGGTGAGACCTACGATATCAACGCCGACTGGGATGAGGGTATATTCTGCGATAACTTTGACGGATACTGGCTTTCACTTTCCGACGGACAGAATCTGGCTACCTATATAGTTGACGTTACCGATGAATACATCGTATATACTTCTCCCATAAGACTCAACGGTGAGGAGACCAACCTGCGTCTGCGCCAGTTCTATGATGGCAGCATAGTGGTAGACGGCACCTGGGACGGTATCGATGAAAGCGGTATGGCGGCAAGGGATATCTACAAGCTGCAGAACGGAGATGTGATAACTCCTCTGTACTACGCTTTCGAGCTTGAGGGAGATGATGAGGAATTCTTCTATCATGGTAATGATTTCACCGTAAAGGGCGCTTTACAGATCGAATATAATTTCATGGATGACGGCGATTATCTCTATGCGTTCTGTATAGATGATGTTTACGGTGATTATTATCTGACTGATTTTGAGATGTTCAATGTAACAGACGGAGAAGTAAGCTTCTATGAAGACTAAGGCCTGTTACAGGGAAGGGCAACAAAGATAAGGAAAGGTAAGCTGGAAGATAATGGCTACTTATGTAGTTTCGGACCTGCATGGGCAGTATAAACTCTTTAAGGAGGGGCTTAAAAAGATAGGATTCTCTGATGATGACATGCTGTATGTTATCGGGGATGCTATAGACAGAGGCGAAGACGGGATAAAACTGCTCCAGTGTATAAAGAGAAATAAGAATATGGATCTGCTGATAGGCAATCATGAGCACATGATGCTCAATTCAGTAGATCCTGACGGTAAAGAAGCATGTGACGGCGAGGATTATGATCTGTGGCTTTTCTTAAACGGAGGAAATGTTACTTATGACCATTATCTGGACCTGACGGAAAAGAGCAGGAAAGCCCTTCTGGCGTGGCTCAGGAACCGGTATGTGATAAAGACCCTGGAAGTGGGTGGAAAGAAATTCTGCCTTACCCATTCCTACTACAACCCGGACTTTGAGAACAAAAAATGCCGCGAGCTTTCCTATATGGAAACCTGGAGGATAGTCTGGAAGTCTCTTTTCCGCGAAGAAAGGGCTACCCATGGAACAGACATCTATAAGGATTATGATTATACCTTTATCATAGGCCATGTGCCCGTCCAGAGAATACGTGCCAGCTATACTTCAGATGAGGATTTTTACAGGCTGGAGATATATAAACAGGGCAATCTGATCGACATAGACGGCGGCTGCTCCTTTATGGGCAGAAACGGTATAAAAAGCGGTGCGCTTTTCCTCCGTCTGGATGACATGGAAGTATTTCCCGTAGAGCTGGTTGTATAAAGTGTTTATTATATCAGGTATCAACGAAGGGCGAACGGCATTGGCCGGCCGCCCTTTTTGGGTATTTTGAACCATATTTATACAGAATAGGCATGAAAAACGACAGAATGTGCGAAAAAAGTGTGTGCAACGTCTTTTGGTTTATAATATTATAGATGTGAAGTTTTTAAATAAATCGGAGAAACTGATCAGCATGAACAACATGGTAGATATCGAGGTGATCCTTGATGAGAATTGCATCGATCCTAAGGTTAAGATACTGACCAAAGAAAAGAATAAACAGGTTGAAGATATAATTTATGCGATAGAAAATGTCAGCGAAAGCGCTTATCCTCCCATTCCGGTTTTGGGAGAAGAAGGTCTGGAATTCATATCACAGAGAGACATCATAAGGGCCTATACAGAGAACCGCAAGATAATGATACTTACGGAGAACGGTGTCTATGTATACAGAAAAAAGCTTTCGGCGCTTGAAGAAGAATTAAATCCCACGAGGTTTATAAGGATATCGCAGTCGGAGATCATCAATATATATAAGGTGAAAAGCTTTGATATCAATATCGCCGGAACCATAGGCGTCGAGTTTGAGAACGGGACCAAGTCCTGGGCGTCCAGGAGCTGCGTTAAGGCGATCAAGAAACTGATCAATAACAGATAAAGGTCGGGAGTTGATATGAAATTTAAGCACAGGGTTATAGTTTTTTCATCTATCGGTTTTGGATACGGAGTCCTGGCCGGAGTTCTGATAAGCGCGTTAACATCTTCTGCCGGGTATGCCGACGGGGCTTATCATATATGCTCAAAGGAGTTCATTGATGCAGTCGGCAACCCAATGGCAGCGCTGACGCTGCAGATGCTCGCCACGGGACTCTATGGTGCTTTATGCATGGGAGGATCGGCGATATACAGCATTGAAAGCTGGGGACTTTTAAAATGTACGCTCATCCATTACTTTATGTGTATAGTACCTTACCTCATAATGGGAGTTTTGCTGCGCTGGTATAATGCCGGGAATGTTTCATCCCTTGTGATCATGCTGGCGCTTATGACGGCAGTTTATGGTATCATATGGCTGGTGAATTTCCTTTCATACCGTAAAGAACTCAGGAAGTTAAACAGGCAGCTGAATAATCTTAAGAAAATAGAACAGAATTAAAATGATCCGGTCCACGTAAAAGGACCCTGATCGGAATATGAGGAGAAGTTAATGGCGCTGAGTGAAATGCCCCCCAAGACAAAGCCAGGAGCAAGATACGAAGGCACATATATTTTTATGAAGAGTTATGTATGCCCGGTGTGCGAAAGCAAACTGAGCATTCCTACCGTTATGACCGGAAAGGCCAGGATGGAAAAACAGGACTGGGATCTGCGTCCTGTTTTCACCGATATTGATACTATCAAATATGATGTGATACATTGTAATAATTGCGGATATGCGGTACTGAAGCGCTATTTCGGCGTGCTGGCCAAGCCTCATAAGGAGCTGCTCCGCAAACATATAGCGGAGAATTATAAGCCCATACCGGAGGCGATGAGGATATATACTTATGATGAGGCGTTAATGCGCTTTAAAATTGCACTCTTAAATGCGGAAGTAAGACAGGCTCATGACAGCGAAAAGGCGCTGATATCACTTAAGATCGCCTGGCTCTGCAGAGGAGCAAAGGAGGAAATGGGGGATCCGGAGACCTTTAACAGGCCCGTAAGGATCAAATATGATAAGTATGACGAGATGGAAGAGAAATACCTTAAACGTGCCATGGAGCTCTTTATGGTAGCGCGCCGCAGCGAGACGCCTCCCATAGCCGGTATGAATGAGATAGCACTGGATTTCCTTCTGGCATCCCTCTGCGGGCATTTTGGCAATACAGGCGACGCCACCAGGCTGGTTTCGGGTATACTGCAGTCGAAACAGTCTACCAATTCCCAGAAGAACAGAGCGCGAGAGATGCTGGAGCGTTTTAAGAAACAATAAACACAAAAGGACCGGAGAGGTCCTTTTTATTATTCTGAGGAGCGAAGCGACGAAGAATCTTATAGATATATCCAATTTTTTTATCAAAACTAGAGTTTTTTTATTTTCCTTGATAACATATCATATAACAGTATAACACACCCCCCACCGGAAGGAGAATTCTCATGGGAAAACATTTCGATCATTTTAAAACAGTTGTATATATTCCGGCACAGGTAGCGGCCGGCTTTACAGCAGAAAAACTAAACAACGACTATGCTTTTCTGGAAAAATATATAGGACTGGATAAGGTTTATCTTGAGACGCACCGCTCCGAATGTGACGTAGAGGCGGGTCAGATAAATATGATCAAGTCCTTTTTTGAGGAAAAAGGAGTTGAGGTATCCGGCGGCATCACCACGATAGTCAATGATTTTGAAGGGGCAGAGCCGGGAAAACAGAGGCTTTTCGGCACTTTCTGCTATACGGATCCAGCTATGCGTGAGCGTCTTAAGGAAATATCGGCGTATGCAGCGCAGTTTTTCCCGGAGATCATCCTGGATGATTTCTATTTTACCAACTGCACCTGTGAGCGCTGTATAAAAGAAAAGGGAGACAGAAGCTGGGTGGATTTCCGCCGCGAGCTGATGAGGGGAGTATCCAAGGAGCTTGTGGTAGAGCCCATGAAGGCCGTAAATCCCGATATAAAGGTTGTGATCAAATATCCCAACTGGCGTGAATCCTATCATTATACCGGATACGTTCCGGAAGTGCAGAGGGATATCTTTGATGCTACATATACCGGTACCGAGACCAGAAGCCCTGCCTATACCGACCAGCATCTGCCTGAATATTTAAGCTATTCACTGATGCGTTATATGGATAACGCGTGGCCCGGCAGGAACGGCGGCGGCTGGTTTGACAGTTACGACTGCTGGTCCATCGACAGATATCTGGAACAGGCATATCTTACGGCCTTTGCGGGCGGTAAGGAAATGATGCATTTTATGTGGAACGATCTGATCGATAATCCTTTTGTAGGGGCCATGGGCATACAGCTTAAAAAGATCGACGGGATGATGGATAAAGTGGGATCGCCCTGTGGCATACCCGTTTATATACCTTTTGCTTCCGATGGGGAGAACCATCTGGAGATGAGGCTGGGAATGATGGGCGTACCCATGGATCCCACGCCTTTCTTCCCCGAAAACTCAGAGCGTATACTGCTGACAGAGAGCTCACTGGCAGATCCGGATGTAGTTTCAAAATTAAGTGATTTTGTAATGAAGGGCGGAGAAGCCGTGATCACTACGGGCTTCTTAAGAGGAGCAGAGGAAGAGCTGCACAAGGCCGGACTTACCGAAGTGGGCTTGAGCGGAAAGAGCATTGGAGTTACCCGCTATCAGGTTACCGGTGACAGAGCAGGTATCATAGAGCATATGGATAAGGTATTCTTCCCGGAGATCCGTCACGGTAATAACGAGTCCTGGTCGTATTTGAACGGCGGAGACGGGGACTATCATTCAAGTCTGTTCATACGAAGTACTTACGGTAAGGGAAGGCTTTTTACCATGGCTGTTCCCGATAATAATGCCGACCTGTACCGCATGCCTGCGGCAGCAGCAGATGTGATAAAGAGAGTTCTCTGCGGCGGTGAATATATAACAGGGAAAGATTTTTCAAACTTTACTTATGACGACGGCAGCATGATACTTTACCGTTATGTAAAGCCGAACAACCATCCAGTAAAGGTAATGTTCCATACGCCAAAGAAAGTATCGGCCATTGTTGATGTGCTTTCAGGGCATGAAATACCCGCAAGGGAAACAGTACGTTTTGAAGGTTTCAGGCTGGTAAAGGGTTATGAAGCAGAAGTATTACTGATGCCCGGTAATTTCAGGATATATAAATGGAAAGAAGCTGAGGGATAAGGATCATCCCTTCTGGTGTTTCTTCATATGAGCCTTGATCGCATCGAAGGTTGTATCGCTGATATAATGTTCGATGCGGCAGGCGTCTTCTGTGGCGGTTTTCTCATCTACGCCGAGTTTCATAAACAGCCCGGATAAAACAGTATGGCGTTCATAGATGCGCTTCGCCAGTATCTCACCGGCCTTGGTAAGCGTGATATAACTGTTTTTATCTTTTTTGATCAGGCCTTCATCTTTCAAAAGCCCCAGCGCACGGCTTACAGACGGCTTTGAAAAGCCCATATATTCTCCTATGTCTATTGCGCGTACTGTCGATGATTCAAGTGAAAGAACATATATAGTCTCAAGATACATTTCTCCTGATTCCTGAAGTGCCATAGCTATAAAACCTCCAAGTTTTACAGGCTTTTCGCCCTGTTTTTATAAGATATAAGATACCATAAAATCAGCCTAAAATCAATCTGTTCCCCCTTGTCATCCTGAGCGAAGCGAAGGATCTTTAAAAAAGTGCTTGACAAGTTAGCTCTGGCTAATTATACTCCTTTATAGTTAGCTAAAGCTAATAGAAAGAACGCGGCAGTTAATGGATAACTGCTTTTTTTGGGGACAACGGTTAGCTAAAGCTAATAGCTATGAACGGAGGTGAAAAGAGGCAATGGATCTTAATGCAGCAGAACTTGGAAAAGAATATGTCATTACCGGAGTAGATACCGATGGTGATGAAGAGATGGAAAGTTTTCTTTTTTCGCTGGGTTGTTACAGCGGGGAGAAGATAACGGTAGTGGATAAGAAGAAAAATCTTGTCGTATCGATAAAGGATGCCAGGTACAATATCGACCCTGAATTAGGGGCCGCTATTCATATTTAAGGGAGGGAAAGAGAAAAATGAGGATTGCACTAGCAGGAAACCCGAACAGCGGAAAAACCACGATGTACAATGCGCTGACGGGCAGGAACGAAAAGATCGGTAACTGGGCCGGCGTTACGGTGGACAGGAAGGAAAGTCCGATCAAAAAGAACTACAATGAAAGCGGAAATGAGCTGATCGCAGTAGATCTGCCGGGAGCTTATTCAATGTCTCCTTTCACATCTGAGGAGAGCATTACCAGTGCTTATGTAAAGAATGAGCATCCCGACGCCATCATAAATATCGTAGATGCCAGCAACTTAAGCCGCAGCCTTTTCTTTACTACACAGCTGCTGGAGCTGGGAATCCCTGTGGTAGTTGCACTTAACAAAAGTGATGTAAACGGTAAAAAGGGTAATAAGATCGATGTTAAGATGCTTTCGGAGAAGCTGGGCTGTCCGGTTATAGAGACCGTATCTACCGAAGGCAAGGGCCTTTCTTCCGTAGTAAGTACGGCAGCAGGGCTTAAAGGAGCAAAGCAGGCAGCGCCTTTTGATGAAGGTGATGTGGATCTTCTGGATAAAAAGGCTGTGGAAAATTCCGACAGAAGACGTTTTGAGTTTGTTAATAATATAGTAAAAGAGGTTGAAGTCCGTAAGACTTTCACAAAGGATAAGAATTTTGGCGATACCATTGATAAGTTCATCACCCACCCGATACTGGGTATCCCTATCTTTGCAGGTATCATGTTCCTTGTATTCTACATTTCCCAGACTACTGTAGGTACCTGGGTTGCAGATCTTCTGGCAGGCGGTATCGAGGCCTTCCAGGGCTGGGTAGGCGATCAGATGGCAGATGCAAATCCCTTGTTATATGCGCTGCTGGTAGACGGTATCATCGGAGGCGTAGGTGCCGTTGTGGGATTCCTGCCTCTGGTAATGGTAATGTACTTCCTTATTGCTCTGCTTGAGGATTGCGGATATATGTCACGTGCGACTGTAGTACTGGATCCCATCTTTAAGCGTGTGGGTCTTTCCGGTAAATCCGTTATCCCCATGGTAATCGGTACAGGCTGCGGTATCCCTGCAATTATGGCCTGCCGTACCATCCGTAATGAAAGAGAAAGAAGAGCAACGGCAATGCTGGCAACCTTCATGCCCTGCGGTGCGAAGCTTCCCGTTATAGCATTGTTTGCAGGTGCATTCTTCCCTGAAGCTACCTGGGTAAGCTTTGTGTGCTATGTACTTGGTATCGTGCTGGTTCTTCTTGGAGCTCTGCTTATCAAAGCCATTACCGGTATGAAATACAGAAAGAGCTTCTTTATCATCGAGCTTCCCGAATACAAGGTACCCAGTCTTCTCTTTGCTCTTAAGTCCATGCTGGAGCGCGGTAAAGCTTATATCGTTAAGGCCGGAACCGTTATCCTTGTCTGCAACACCATAGTACAGATCATGCAGGCCTTCAACTGGAGCTTCGAAGAGGTTGAGGAAGGCATGGAGGATACATCAATTCTTGCTTCGATAGCAGGTCCGTTCTCAGTACTGCTTGTACCCATCGTAGGTGTGGCAGCATGGCAGCTTGCGGCAGCAGCTATCACCGGATTTATCGCAAAGGAGAATGTGGTTGGTACTATCGCTACCGTATATGCGATCACCAATCTGGTAGATCCCGAAGAGCTTGAGCTTGTAGGCGAAGGAACTACGGTTGCAGCAGTTATCGGTATCACAAAGGTTGCAGCGCTTGCATATCTTATGTTCAATCTTTATACGCCTCCCTGCTTTGCAGCTCTGGGTGCAATGAATTCCGAGATGAAATCAGCCAAGTGGCTGTGGGGTGCGATAGGTCTTCAGTTAGCTACAGGCTTTACCGTAGGCTTCCTGGTATATCAGTTCGGTACTCTGTTCACTACAGGCAGCTTTGGTGCAGGCTTTGCAGGCGGCCTCATCGCAGTGCTTGCATTTGCAGCAGTGATCACAGCTATCATTATTACTAATAACAAGAAGATGGTTGCGGAGTATAGATTAAAAGCAAATTAACGGCTCTGTCATCCTGAGCGAAGCGAAGGATCTTTAATGAGGTAAATGTACATGGTAAACATCATCGCAGCAATTGTAATAATACTCTTATTTTCTGCTGCATGCGCCTATATATATAAAGAAAAGAAAAAGGGCAGTCACTGCATTGGCTGCCCTATGGCAGGGGCGTGCGCCAAGGCAAAAGCGGCACAGTGTGCGGCGAAGAAAAGTAAGACGGTCATGAATACGGATATATCAGATTAAAGGAAAGCATATGGATCAGTTTACGTCTAATTGCGTGATAATCATTGTCATAGCTGTCATATTGTTCCTGGCGGTTAAGTATTCGATACCGCATTTTAAAGGCGAAGGAGCCTGCTGCGGCGGCGGAGGCGGTAAGTTAAAACTTATCAAGCCGCGGAAACTGGATACTGTCCTGTCGGAAAAAACGGTCCATATTGAAGGCATGACCTGTGACCGCTGCGCCGGCAGGATACATAATGCGCTTAATTCCATAGACGGGATAAATGCAAAGGTGATACGCAGCAGGGATATTGCCAGGCTTAAACTTGGCAGGCAGATAGATGATGAGAAGATACGTGAAGTGATAACGGATCTGGGTTATACGGTTGTTTCGATCGAATAATACTGTGTTCTTAGAGGTTTACCTGATGAAGAAAAGTGCTTCTGCAGAAGATTACATGAAGAGCATCCTTATACTCCACAGAAGGAACGGATCAGTAAGGTCTTCCGAAGTGGCGGAAGAAATGGGTGTCAGCAGACCCAGTGTCTGTAATGCAATGAAAAAACTGCGAAAGCAGGAAATGATCTATTTCGGTGAGAATGACTGTATCTGTTTTACAGAGACGGGAAAGATCTTTGCCGAAAAGGTCTACAGCAAACATTCGCTGATCGCTAAATTTTTGAGGCGTATAGGAGTAAGTAAAAAGACGGCCGATGAAGAGGCCTGCGAGATAGAGCACGCTATAAGCGATGAGACTTATGAGTGCCTGAACAGATACTATGAGAAGAAAATGCTGCCCGGATAAAAATCCGGGGCATTAAATATTAAGGAGGTATGTACATGAAACTTAAAGGATTAGGATTATTTGCACTGGGAGCATTGTTCGGACTGGAGGGCATAAAACTGCTTGCATCCAAAGATGCCAAGAAACTTTATACCCATGCTACAGCAGGAGTTTTAAGGGCAAAGGATGCTGTGCTGGATCAGGTCAGCGTGTTAAGAGAAAACTGTTCTGATATCTATGCTGAAGCAAAGCAGATAAACGAGGACAGAGCCGCAGCGGAGTCTGAAAAAGAGACTGAAGAAGAGGCGTAAATGAAAATACAGATAAAGCACGAGATAAGATCCAGGTTAAGGGTACATCTTCCGATGAAGCGTATGTCATTCGCGGAAGCTGATACCCTTGATCACTATTTACAGGGCTTTGCGGAGATAAAAGAAGTATGCATATACGAGCGCACTGCGGATGTGGCTGTGATATATGACTGTGAAAGAGGACGTGCGCTGGAAATACTTAAAGCCTTTTCTTTTGATGATGCTGTAGTTCCGGACAGGATTGCCGAAAGTTCCGGACGTGAGCTTTCGGCTATGTACAGGGAAAAGATAATCACGGATATCGTACTTCATTATGCAAAGCGTCTGATACTTCCTTTATCGATACGAAGGATCTGGGAGCGGATCAAAGCCATAAAGTACATACTCCGCGGGCTTAAATCCCTGAAGGAAGGTAAGATAAGAGTTGAGCTGCTTGATGCTGTAGCCATCACAGCCGCGCTGGTTACAGGAGATTATAAAACCGCATCCAGCGTTATGTTCCTGCTGGGCATAGGCGATACTCTTGAAGAATGGACACATAAACGCACTGTTGATGACCTGGCCCGAAGGATGTCTTTAAATGTCGATAAAGTGTGGCTGGCAACCGATACAGGTGAAGTGCTTACCGATTCATCAAAGATAGTCTGCGGTGATAAAGTGGTTGTGCAGATGGGAAATATGATCCCCTTCGACGGCGAAGTATGTGACGGCGAGGCTATGGTCAATCAGGCTTCCATGACCGGAGAATCCTCTGCTGTTCGAAAGGATAACGGTTCTGTGGTATTTGCCGGCACGGTGGTTGAAGAAGGCCAGATCACGATACGTGTGACACAGACTGAAGGCTGCGGACGCTTTGATAAGATCGTTAAGATGATCGAAGAATCGGAGAAGCTTAAGTCTTCACTGGAAGGTAAGGCGGAGAGACTTGCAGACAGGCTTGTGCCATATACATTTCTGGCATCGGGACTCACATGGCTTTTCAGCCGTAATGTGACAAAAGCGGTATCGGTGCTTATGGTTGATTATTCCTGTGCGCTTAAGATGGCCATGCCGCTGTCCGTTCTTTCGGCTATAAGAGAGGCGTCAGATCACGGCATCACCGTTAAGGGCGGAAGATTTTTAGAAGCTGTAGCCGATGCGGATACCATAGTATTTGATAAGACGGGGACGCTTACAAAAGCAGCACCTACCGTAAGACAGGTAGTTTCCTTCTGCGATGAAATAGAGGATGAACTGCTGCGGCAGGCTGCATGCCTTGAAGAACACTTCCCCCATTCCGTAGCCAGGGCTGTAGTGGATGCTGCGGCAGGAAAAGGCCTTCTGCATGATGAGATGCACACCAGAGCCGAATATATAGTTGCTCACGGGATAGCATCGTATATAGATGATAAGAAAGCCGTGATTGGCAGTTATCATTTTGTGTTTGAAGACGAAGGCGTTACGATACCTGCAGATTACCAAAAGCGTTTTGATGAGCTGCCGGCAGAATGTTCGCATCTGTATTTTGCAAAGGACGGAAAGCTCTGCGCGGTAATACTGATAGAGGATCCTATGAGACAGGAAAGTGCTGTTGTTGTTGAAAAGCTTAAGCAACAGGGCTTTAAGCATGTGGTGATGATGACCGGTGACAGTGAACGTACGGCAGCGGCCATAGCATCATCAGCCGGGATAAGTGAGTATTATGCGGAGGTGCTTCCGGAGGATAAGGCAGGATACATCGAGAGGGCTAAAGCCGACGGGCGCCATGTGATAATGGTAGGTGACGGTATAAATGATTCACCGGCTCTTTCTGCTGCGGATGCAGGCATTGCCATAAGTGAAGGAGCAGAGATAGCAAGACAGATAGCCGATATAACCATAAGCGGCGGAGATCTGGAAAGTATAGTTATATTGAGAGAACTGGCTGTGCTTTTGATGAAACGTATCAGGTTTAACTACAGGACTATAGTAGGTTTTAATACGGCGCTGATAGCGCTGGGTATAGCAGGCATCATGCCGCCGGCCACATCTGCGATGCTGCATAACGGATCCACGGTAGCACTGGGGCTTAAGAGTCTTACGGACCTGATGCCGGGGATGTAGAGAAAAAGATCCTTCGCGGTTTAGCCCGAAGGATCTTTTTCTTGACAAGCTATGAACAATGATATAATATGTTCATAGCTAAAGTTGCATACAACTAACCTCAATAAAACATTGAAGGGCTACGATATGGGAAAAGCATTTACCAAAGAAGAGAGAGATGCATTACAGGAAAAACTGCGAAGGACCGGCCTTAAGCTTTTGGCAAAGAACGGTATTAAGGAAATATCCATAAGACAGCTCACGTCAGAGGTAGGGATCGCCCAGGGCGGTTTCTATACTTTTTATAAAGATAAAGATGAATTTGTAGAAGATCTTTTCCTTCTGAGGGTGAGGGAGAAGACGGATGCAATGCTTGCGGAAAAAGAAAAGACGCTTGCGGATCCCCGGGGATTTATCGTGGATCTGATGTATAAAGAGGGTATGCATCTTAAGCAGAATAAGGCTTTTGTTAACAGCGAAAGCGATACGATAAATTATTTTTCGAAAAACGGAAAAGGTAAGAGCCGGAAGATATACAGGGAATTTCTTAAAAAGCTGATAGCATACTGGGAAGAGAACGGATATGAGATTGACTGCGATATAGATATGCTCTTAAGCGTAGGCAGCGCCGCAGGAATACTTTTTATAAACTCTGAGCTTATAAATGAGAAGCACTTTAAGGAGATTTATAAAGTATTCTGTGAAGCAGAGACAGACAAGTTTTTTAAAGGAACCCCCAAATGCCAAACGACGAGAAAAAAAGAGAAGAAAAAATCCAAAGACTAACCAACGATCCTGTCTATCCGCTGCTTGTAAAGATGGCGGTCCCTTCCATGATAGGTATGATAGTGAGCACCGTCTATTCAATGACGGATACTTATTTCGTGGGTAAGCTGGATAACGTAGATCTTACCGCATCTGTAGGTATAGTCTTTTCTTTTGTATCGGTGATACAGGCCATAGGTTTCTGGTTCGGATACGGAAGCGGGAATTACATCTCCAGATGTCTGGGTAAAAAAGATACACAGTCGGCAGAAAGAATGGCGGCTACAGGGGTAATGATGGCGATCCTCACCGGTATTGTGATCCTTGCTGCAGGCCTGTTTCTTATCAGGCCTCTTGCGTCACTTTTAGGTGCAGGCAGCGGGGAATTGTATGATGCTACGGTAAGATATCTTCGCATAACTATCATTACGGTTCCATTTATGCTCATATCAAACGTACTGTATAACCAGCTGCGACTTGCGGGCTCTGCAAAAGACTGCATGAGTGGATTGTTGGTCGGGATGCTTTTAAATATGCTGCTGGATCCTGTATTCATCCTCTGGCTTAAGATGGATGTGGCGGGAGCCGCCATTGCAAGTATGATCGGTCAGATCGCTGGTGTTATCGTGCTGTTTATGATAACATTCAGGAATGGAAACATCAGGATAGATCTGAAGAAGGCATCTTTGAATGTTGAAAATATAAAGGAGATACTTACAGGCGGTGCGCCCAATTTCTGCAGACAGGGGATCAGCAGTATCTCATCTGTAATGCTTAATAATGCGGCTGCGGTTTTCGGGAATTATGCCATAGCCGCCCTTACAATAGCACTGCGCATCTCATATATAGCCTACGCCCTTGTGATAGGATTCGGACAGGGCTTTCAGCCTGTATGCGCCATCAATTACGGGGCAAAGAAGTACGACAGGATAAAAACCGCTTTTAAGTATGCGCTGATCACGGTAAGTGTTTTCCTGGTTGTTTCCGTGATAGTATTGATAATTGCCGGAGAAACATTATGCAGAAAGTTCACACAGGATGCGGAGGTTATCGCCATGGCGGTAAGGCTTATACGTGCGCATTGCATGGTGCTTCCGTTCATGGGCTTTTATATATTATGCGGGATGTTTCTGCAGAATATCGGAAGGTTCGGGGAGGCTACTCTTGTTACGATATCGGAAAACGGCCTGTTCCTGATCCCTTCGGTACTGATCCTTCCGGGTATCTTCGGTATCGACGGATTCGTCTTCTGCAGACCCGCAGCTTCCATAGCCGCGCTTTGCCTGTCGCTTGTTATTGGCTTACGCGCATGGAAGAAATATCTATAAGGAGGCATAAAATGTCCGAATATATCTTATCTTTCAACAACATAAAAAAAGAAGACATCCCATCCGCCGGCGGAAAAGGTGCAAACTTAGGTGAGATGACATCCGCCGGGATCAATATCCCTAAGGGCGGCGTACTGCTGTCACAGGCGTATGATAAATATATGTCCGAAAATGTGATAGATCCGGAAAAGTATGAAAACGGTAAAGAACTCCGTGAAGCGATAATAAACGGTGAGCTTCCTTCAGATATAAAGAAAGAGATCACAGAGTTTTATACATCTATGGGAGATGATGTAAGGGTAGCTGTCAGATCTTCAGCAACTGCAGAGGATCTGGAGGATGCCAGCTTTGCGGGACAGCAGGAAACATATCTGAATGTTATCGGGATCACGGATCTTCTGGAAAAGGTTAAGATGTGTTACGCCTCTTTATGGGGAGACAGGGCTGTAAGTTACAGAAAGAACTCGGGCTACGATAAGGAAAAAGTAGCACTCGCTGTTGTAATCCAGGAAATGGTGGAGAGCGAAGCTGCGGGAGTCATGTTCACTTCCGATCCGGCAGGAAATAAGGATAATGTACATATCAATGCAGCCTATGGCCTGGGAGAAGCCGTGGTATCAGGAATCGTCAGCCCTGACGAGTATATATGTTCAAAAGAAGGTAAGCTGATAAAGCAGATAATAGGCAGCAAAAAAGAAGAGATAATCTACAGCAGGGAAGATAAGGGCACGGTAAGATGCGAGGTTGATGAGAAAAGACAGAAGAAAGCCGTGCTGGATAAAAAGATGATATCGGCTCTTGTGAAGGAAGGTATAAGGATAGAGGAGCATTACGGACATCCCATGGATATAGAATGGGCTGTACGGGGTAAAGAGATATACATCCTGCAGGCCAGAAGCATCACTACCTTAAGTGGGAATAATGAAGGGGCTTTTACAGAGGCGGATTTTGAAGCATATCCGAAAGTTAAGCCTGCAAAGGGTTCCATGAGAGAAAGCGTGCTGTTTAATCTCGAAAAGAATCCCACTCCTTATTATCCGCTTGATCATGATTTCGGCGGTTTTGTCGGTGAACAGAAAAATATTCTGTTTAATCAGATAGGAATAGAGTTTGTAGGAGGAATGAACCCCATCGATAAGGATGGCGTTTCCTATATGGCGTCGTCAAAGGCGAAGCTTAATAAGAACATCTTTTCCATACCTAAGTATCTTAAGATGGTTAAGAATGTGGACAGTAATATCAAATGCGCAAATGATTCGCTTAAGAAATGCAGGGACAGATTTGATGCAGAAAGAAAGACAGTGCTTATCAATACAGCCGAGATAGGGGAATCCCTTAAAAGAATGCATGATCTGATAGGAAAAACTGCTTATGACAGATTCCTCTATGCATTGATGCCCAATGCCGTTGAAAGCGGAAAGGTAACGAAGTATTTAAGGAAAATTGATAAAAAGCTGAATGCCTATGATGTTCTTGAGGGTTTAAGTTATGTGACTGCGGATATGAACCGTGATATGAAAGAGCTTTGTATATCTATAAATAACGATGAAAAGATGGCTGAATGTGTTAAGACCAAAGACTATAAAACCATATGCGCTTCGTACCCTGTACTTGGAAGAAGGTTTGAAAGATTTCTGGCGGTATACGGAAGCAAGTCTGATTTTAACTGTTACTGTTTTATATCCGAAAGCTTCAGGGAGAATCCGGACAGATTCATAAATACTTTAAGACCCATGTTAAAGAGCGGCGGCGAAGCGGTAACTGATAAAGCGGAAGCGGAAAAGAATTTCAAAGAGCTGATGGACAAGGCTAAAGAAGTGTTTTCCGGCAAAAAGTATACGGAATTTGCAAATAGGGTAAGGGGCTTAAGACATTATCATTACATCAGGGAAGCTACCCAGTATCTGTGGGAATCGGAGTTTGAACATTGCAGATATCTGCTTCACAAGCTGGCGGATCTGATGGCGGTACCTTATAACGATCTGCTTTATCTCTTTGAAAATGAATTGTATGAGGTATGCAAAAAAGGAAAGCTGGGAGCAAAGGAAGATATTATAAAAAACAGGAAAAAGAAACGTGCATTTGCTGTCGCATACTGGGATAAATGCATGCGTGATGCTCTGGCCGGAGATGATGATTCCGTCAAAGGTATAGGTGCATCCGAAGGGCAGGTTAACGGGAAAGTGTGCGTAGTACATTCGCCTGCCGAATTCCATAAGCTGGAAAAAGGCGATATCCTGGTATGTCCTTATACAGATCCGGAATGGACTCCGCTTTTTGCACTGGCAGCGGGAGTGGTGGTCGATACGGGCGGAACGCTTTCGCATGCTGCCATTGTAGCCAGGGAATATAAGATACCTGCAGTATTGGCAACAGGTGATGCTACTCTTAAGCTTAAAGACGGGGACAAGGTGCTGGTTGATGCCGGTACAGGCAGCGTATCCATACTTGTATAAATGTATTACGTAGCTATATAATAAAACTAATTGTATCGGGAAAAACGAAATAGAATATTTTTTATTTGAGGAGAAAACTATTATGTTTAATCAGAAAAATCCGGGTGCACCCCAGCCATATCAGGCTCAGCCTGTTCAGTCACAGACATTCGTACAACAGGGACAAAACGTGCCGCCGGTGCAAAGTGTTCCTCCGGTTCGGAATGCACCGCAGGCAACAACAGCAGCAGGCAATAGTATGGGAAGCTCCGAGGATGAAGCGGCAAGAATCCGAAGATACAGGGAAATGCTGGAATCGGTTTATTCAAACGCGGCTAATGACAAAGATGTGATCCTGTTTGCTTATTATCTGTTTAAGACAGAAATTGTATTTTTGGAAGAACAGGAAGAAGACTTTGAAATCCGGTATAAGGCGTGCTTTTGTAATGATGCCCGGCTTGGCTATGCGGACGGTGATAAGTTTTCCAGACTTGAGCAGTTATATTCTGCAGACATATATACAAAAGACTTTTTTTACTTTACATATATTAACAAGAATCGCATTCCGAATACTTTTTATGACAGATGCGGGTTTTGCCGCGGGAAAAACCCTAAAAATTATCATATCTGTCCGGTCACGTTATGTGGCGCAGTGATATATCTCTCTAAAAATTGTGGCATGAATCCCGAGAGCGTTTTTCTGCGTATGCTTGGAAATACACCGATACGATTCGGGAATCTTAAAAGCAAGCAGGATAAACCGCTAAATAAGGATGATATCAGGGATATTGATTCTAAAAGTGCACATGGTGCATATATTATGATCCGGGACGGATTCTTCCGGGCGAAGACAGATAACGGTATGGTCCGTTATGGATACATAAATCTTACCGACCGTAATGATCACCGGATACTATATGACAGCATTCTGGATTTTTGGAAACAGGACAGTTATCCTTATGAAGTTCCTGTATCAGATCTTTGGGATAAAGCAACAAAATCCGACGGAGGACGGGCATTTAAACAGGATCCTGCTTTGCTTGCTGCATATTTTTATACACTGAAAGACAAATATCCATACTCAGTTCAGGATATTGCATATAATGCGGCGTTACAGTCAACCATCGCAGGATTAACCATTCCGAAAAACGAGCTGCTTACATCTTATTTAGATAAGATCAGGGATATTCCTTTTAAAGAAGAGGAAAGGGCAGATTTTATACGTCTTTTGAATTATATTGTTATCAGTACTAAATACAGCGGCACACCCACGCTGCCGATCCGCATGATCATTACATCTTCGGATAAGGATATTATAAAAACACTGACATCGATTGTAGGAAATGCGGTTTTTAAATTTGCATATTTTTCAAGCCAGAGTAAAAACATTAAAAAAAATATGGCACAGATCACAGTGCACGAACTGGCCGGGGAAATCGAAAAAGCACCCAGAGGAACTACTATGATCCTGGAAGATTTCTACCTGCTGGATCAGGATCCGAAACATGGAGAATATTACTATACGCTGATCAATTCGATAGAAAAGCGAAGCGAAGATATTGCATTGGTTGTTACAGGAGAAAAATACAGGATGGATATGTTCCTGGAAGACAAACAGGAGCTGAGAAAACTGTTTTCAAGACGATATAACCTTAGAGATCTGAGCCCGGGTACAGTTACGGAAAAGCTGGCCGACAAGATCAGCCGTTCACTTGATATATCCGAAGAGATGTATGCACGACTGGGTGATTATGTACGTCAGTCGTACCGGTCGTCAGGTTCGGACAAAGCCGGCTATATCGACCGGACATACGAAAACATCATCTTCAATCACTTCAGTGATGTGACTGATTTTACTGATGCTCTGGAGCCGGAAGATATTCCGTACATTGAGCCCCCCCGTACAGAGAAACAGATTTTCGAGGAATTAAACCGCCTGGTAGGCCTTAAGGATGTCAAAGAAGAGTTAAAACAGGTATACGAGTATGTAAAGTTTAATATGAAACTTAAGAAAAAGTCATCCGAACGTGCAAATATGCACATGGTATTCAGTGGCAGTGCAGGTACAGGTAAAACAACAGTAGCTAGGCTGGTAGCGGAAATACTATACAGCATTGGTTTCATACAGGAAAACAAGCTGGTGATCTGCTCCGGCAAAGACCTGATCGGAGAATATCTTGGCCAGACGACGCCGAAGACTGCAAGACGATGCGAAGAAGCATACAACGGCGTTCTGTTTATTGATGAGGCATATCAGCTGAATCCGTATACAAGCGGCCGCGCAGACCAGTATAAAGAGGAATGTATCGCAGAACTTATCCAGCAGATGGAAAACAACCGTGACCGTCTGGTAGTTATATTTGCGGGATATACCGATGAGATGAAGGAGTTTATCGAAAAGTCAAACAGCGGTATGAAGTCACGTATCGGCCGTACCATCGAGTTTCCGGATTATTCGGTTGATGAGCTGATGGAGATCTTTCGGCGGCTGCTGGCAAAGAATGGGATGAGTGCTGATGATGAGGCATACCGGAAGGTAGAGAGCATCCTGACAACAGTATCAAAGGATAACCGGCATTTCGGTAATGCACGATTTGTCAGAAGTCTGTATGAGAGAAGTTTGATGCAGCATGCTTTTTCAACATCGGATATGGAGGCAGACAACCCGATGCTTACTACATTCCGCGCAGAAGATATCACGCTTCCACAGTAGCGGGTAGCACAGCCTTACTGATATAAACATCTCCTGCTTATATACTTGACAAGCCCGACGGCGGTTTCAAAAACATGGGGCAGATGTGGGAAGTAATATAAAATAGTTATTGACAAATAATCGAAGTTAGTATATACCTTAACTTAACCACATGTACATAACTAAAAAAATGAAATTCGAAAAAAAGCC
>CAMVRS010000016.1 GCA_947169935.1 uncultured Lachnospiraceae bacterium | reverse complement strand
ACGAACAGGGAGGAATGAGAAATGGCGGTGATGGATGAATTTCGTGAGGAGCGTGAAAAGATCAGGACCGCGTCGGCTAAGGAAAAATGGAAGTATTTTACAGATTATTATCTGGTATGGACGCTGATAGGATTGGCTGTCATGACAGTCAGCATAGCTTTTTTATACTCTGTATTATCGCAAAAAGAGGATGCCCTGTATGTCAGCCTGGTTAATTTTGCTCCGTTGGACAGTGCGGAGAACAGGGTCGAAAAGGCGTTTTCGGAGCTGGCACTGGATGATATCAGGCATTCAAAGATCACTATAGATACTTCCGAATCCATAGTGGCAGGAATGAGAGAAGATGACATGGAGCAGGAAAAAGCAGATGATCCTTCTCTTTCCGAGATAATGAAGTACAGCTATGAGGATGAGCAGAAGCTGGCGACACTGGCAATGACCGGATCCATGGATATGATGATAACGGGAGAAGATGTATTTATGAAATATGCTATGCAGGAATATATTGTCGGGCTGGATCAGGTGATGGATAGTGAACGGTTAAAACAATATGAAGATGCAGGACGTGTGTTGTATATTGATAAGAAGCCCGTAGGGATATGCATGGATGATGCTGTTTTGCTGAAAGAGAATTATGTATACGATGGTAAGGGCAGTCCATCAATATATGCAGGTTTTGTCATTGGTGCGGCGCATACGGAAATGGCACTCCGTTTTATACAGTTTTTGGAGAGCGGGAATTGAGCGGAAAAGACCGGCGGCTCAGCTCAAAAAAGCCGTTGAATTCGCTGTACAGGCTTTCTTCTATCTTGCGAAGATACAGAGTGGCATTATCTTTAGCGGCATTAATAAGAATATGGATGGATCCCACATAATCATCTAAGATCGCTATACGCAGATAGAGGCTTCCGTCGGGCTGAGGAAAAGCGCGGGTATAAACTGTCTGGTCATATACTTTTTCACGACTTTTAATATCTTCCGTTAAGCTATACGGAAATACAAATTTCTTATCCTGAGCCTTAAGTGTAAGTGAGCTGTCGGTTAAGGACATAAAAGAGAGGGCAGATTTATCCGATGCGGATTTCCAGGAGCCGAAAAGTGTTTCGTTAAGAGCGGGCTTATCCGTATGACCATATCCGGAAAGACGGGGAGCAATCGATAAAGCGCTATTGCGGATCTCATCGAGTATCATCTGGGAACCGCCTTGAATCATCTGGCTATCTGCGGTAGTGATAAATATCAGTTCTTCATCGGGATAGAGAACCACATACTGACCGCCCATTCCGTACATCATTACTCCGCCGTTGCGAAGCATCCAAAACTGCCATCCGTATCCCCGGCATTCATCTACGGTTTTTCCCTCGTGAAGGGTAGGGCTATGATAAGAAAGAGCAGAATGTATATAGTCTGCGTATCGTTTCCAGAATGCATGGTTATAGACAGTGTCTGCAGAGCCGATAAGATAGGGATAGTCCTGCTCCCAGGTATTGCGGTAAAGACTTAATACCAGTTTAGCGGTATTAAGCAGATCATCTACTGTAGCTATCAGTCCGGAACCGCCGATCTCGCAGCCGAAGGGATCTGTCAGTACGTGGGCATCTGCACTAAAGCCTATACGGTCCAGACATACGCTGCGTAGATAGTCAAGAATACCTTTGCCGCTTATTTTTTTTACAAGAGCGGCCAAAGTGTGGGCGGATGAGGTGTCGTATTTAAATATGCGTCCGGGATGATGATCGGGCGTTGTGGCAAAAAAGGAGCGTACCCAGTGAGAATCGGAATCAAGTTTATATGTTGTTGATCGATGACAGGTGCGCATGCCGAGCATATCTTCGATAGTCATTTCTGTGAGATATGGATGAGCATCAGCCGGAGTATACTCGGGAAAAAGCGTGCAGATACGGTCCGAAAGCTGCAGCTGTCCCTCTGCGATCAGAGCACCTATAGCGAGGGAAGTATAACTTTTAGTAATGGAAAACATACGGTGATGCATACCTCTTTCAAAGGGAGCATAATACTCTTCCTGCAGGATCTGCCCTTTATGCCAGATCATTATACTGTGCAGCGGGAATGGGAATTGTACGGTTGAGAATTTATGCATACGATACCTCCTGAGGATGCGCTTTATCAATAATACTACACGAAAGGAGTGGAAAAGACAATGGATAAGATAAACAGGAAATACAGCAATCCGATCATATACGCCGATTATTCCGATCCGGATGCAATACGTGTCGGGGATGATTATTATATGACAGCATCTTCATTTTCCAATGTACCGGGACTTCCTGTTCTGCATTCGCGTGATCTGGTGCATTGGAAGCTGATAAACTACGCTTTAAAGAAGATCCCGGAGTTTCGTTATCGCGAACCCATGCACGGATGCGGTGTATGGGCACCGGCGATACGTTATCACGAAGGGCTTTTCTATATCTGTTTTCCTATGCCGGACGAAGGTATATACATGATCACGGCTAAAGATCCCGCCGGCGAATGGAGTGAGTGCGTGAAGCTGTATGACGGTGCGGGTTTTATTGATCCATGTCCTTTTTGGGATGAAGACGGAAATGCTTATCTTGTGAACGGTGTGGCAAAGTCACGCATAGGATATAAAAGTGTTCTGTGGCTGTCCGGGATGTCTGCGGATGGAATGAGGCTTATATCGGAGCCTGTAAAGATCTATGATGGGACTGCTGACGGAAATGTAACTACAGAAGGCCCTAAAATGTACAAGAGAAACGGGTATTATTATATCTTTGCTCCCGCGGGAGGTGTAAAAACAGGATGGCAGATAGTGCTGCGTTCCCGGAATATATACGGACCGTATGAGGCGCGTACCGTTATGCGGCAGGGCAGTACGGGTGTTAACGGCCCGCATCAGGGTGCATGGGTTGATGCAATTGATACCCGGGGAAGGCACAGCGACTGGTTTCTTCATTTTCAGGATGTATTTGCAGCCGGAAGGATCACACATTTGCAACCCATGCAATGGACGGATGATGACTGGCCTGTGATCGGAAAACCGTCAGGGAATGATAAAAATGTTGGAGAGCCGGTGGCAGAGTGGGAGATCCCGCTTTGTCGTGGCGCTGTCAAAGATAATGATAATAATGGACACGGATGTGATGAAAAGCTGTATGGAGAGATCCCGCCCTGGCAGTGGAATGCAAATCCCGAAGACAGCTGGATAGCAAAGAATAGCGGATCGATCACCGACAGTATTAGAGTGAAGCATCTGACTGTCATAAAGGGAAAAAGCGGGAAGGGTGAAGATGAAGCCTGCGCGGTGCCCGTACTTAATGCTGTAAAGGTTTCAGAGCAGCGTCCTTTGTGTGACTATCCGAATCTTTTGCTTCGTCGTGTAGAAGCTCCGGAGCTTTGTGCAGAGGCAGAATTGGATCTGAGCGGGCTCAGAGACGGAGCAATGGCAGGGATGGTGAGTATGGGCTGTATATATGCCGGAGCAGCAATAAAGCGAGAGAGAGATTCATATTACCTCGTGCTGATCAGGGGGCAGCAGTTCTTTGACAGGGGAGCGGTTTATGCAAAGGAGCAAAAGGATGTAACAGAGATAGAACTTAAAGATCCGGCACATGTATATTTTACTCTGGTCTTTTCTCCGTCCAATGATGTTACGGCAATCTCAGCCAAACCGGAATACATCGGGGGAGATAACGAGATAATACTTCATCCGCAGGAGAGTATCATCATAACAGTAGGAGGCGTGACTCAAAAGCCTCTTAAATACAGCGATCACAGGCCTTGTATTAACATTCCGGCGGTTGCCGGACGGTGGGTTGGTGTTAAGTACGGTTTCTTTCATGTGATGGTTTCGTAATGCTTTTTAACTAAAAAATTAATTTATAATTGTATGTTTTTTTGGGTTGCAAGGATCGGCAAAGTATGTTAAATTGAACACAAGTGAAAGCGCTTACATTTTTTTCAAACCTGTAAACAAGATAACAAATAACAAAGTGACAAGGAGGAAAACATGAAAAAGAGAATAGTATCTATCTTACTAAGCTCAGTTCTGGTAGTAAGCTCAATGACAGCTTGTACCGGAGGCGAAACAGAAACCGGATCCACTACCGTTGAGGTAAAGGATGAAGAAGGCAACACTCAGCAGATTGAAGTAAAGGATACTGCTACCGGCGAAGTGAAGGTTGATGATCAGGGTGATGTTACCTACGAAGTTAAGGATCTCTACATCGTAGTTGACGGTACTCTTACAGCGACGGCTGACAATGGTCAGGCAGAGTTCGTGGCACAGTGGGAAGAGGCAGTAGGTAAGAAGCTCGGACATGAAGTTAAGCTTCATATCAATCAGCTGGATCACTCCGAATATCCTGCTACTGTATCCCGTCTGCTTACTACCGGCGAGCCGGGTGACGGATCTTTCCCGGATGCAATGATCATGAGCGCATCTATGTTCCGCCAGTATCAGACCACCGGTTATCTGTGGGATCTGGCAAAGGCATATGACAATGCTGAGTTTCAGTCGCGCGTGACCCTGCCCGAGGTTAACCTGGGTATCCGTTCAAGCGATGGCAAGCAGTATGGTTTTGCACCTACGTATGGCAACGGCTGTGTAACTTATGTAAAGGCTTCGTGGTTCGCAAAATATGCTGAAGCTACAGAGGGTATCAACACTATCGAGGACGTTGATACATATGAAAAATACTATGACATGCTTAAGTTCTTCAGTGATGGAAAGACCTATGGTGTTGTCGCAGCAGGCTACGGCAAGTTCGATGAGGCTCCTTTTATCAACTATATGCCTGAGTTCTGGCAGGGTGCATATCCTTCATTCTATCAGAAGGATGGCAAGTGGGTTGATGGTTTCCAGGAGCAGGCTACTATTGATGCACTTAAAAGACTGCAGACGGCAGCAGCTGACGGCCTGATCGATCCTGATACTGAGGAATTCGGAACAAAGCAGGCACGTGAGAAATTCTTCTCCAATGATCAGAGCACTTCCGAAATGGTATTTACATATTGGGCAGGTACATGGCTTCGTACTCTGACCAATAATATGGATAAGAACGATGTTGACAGCGATCTGGGTGATGACAGACTGCTTCAGCTTCCTCCCATCAAGGAGATCAAGGATACATGGGGCGGATATATCAACCGCGAAGCACCTGTTTGGGTAATCACAGATGACGGTGATGACAATGATCTTCGTGAGCAGGCTATCTTCGACGCACTCTTCGAGACCATGCTGGATGGTGATGAGGTACAGACCTTATGGACATACGGTGCAAAGGGTGTTCACTGGGATACCAAGGCAGAATCTTTTGTGACCAATCCCGATGATCCTGAGAAGAAGAAAGAGTACAACTACGAAGAGGGAGAGTTCCATCTGCTTCCCAGCCCTAATGATCCTAACTCCATCTGGAAGAAGAACCATCTGGATTCAGTCCTGGTTATCGCACCTCTTACAAACGGATTCGTAGATGACGATCCTCTTGTTACAAAGGGTAATCAGTTCTTTACGAGCAACTGTGTAGACGCTCCTGTAGCGCCTTCATCCGAAACACTTACTGACAAGCAGGCAGATCTTGTTACCAAAAAGACAACTCTTATGAATGAGGTTGTTAACGGCAAGAAGACTGCAGAAGAGGCTATTGCAGAATATCAGGCAGAGTACGGAGAAGTTGTGGACAAGATTCTCGAGGAACTTAACAGCGCGGAATAATCTGTAAGAAGTAACGAATTCCCCCTGCCGTAAGTTCTTGCGGCAGGCGGGGATATTTTTAACAGGAAGCATTTGTTGGAAAGTATCAACAAAAGACTTACGAAAGGAAATAGCTAAGATGGGTGATAAAAATGGATCTACCATAAAGAAACGTAAGAAACCTCTTGGATTACGAATCTGGCAAAACCGGGGATTTTATCTGATGTTTCTCCCTGTGTTGATATTTGTTCTGATCATGTATTATTGGCCTATGCTGGGTGTCAGATATTCCTTTTTCGTATATAAGGGACGTGATATACATTGGGTGGGTCTGCAGCACTTTGCAACCATGTTCAAGGAAAAGGATTTCTGGATCGCTTTTGGAAATACACTGATCATTTCGATTGTAAAATTATTACTGAATACATTTGTGGCAGTACTAATATCGATCTTTCTGAATGAAATGACCAGCCTGATATGCAAAAAATTTATTCAGACGGTAATATATCTGCCTCACTTTATGTCATACGCTGTTGTAGCGGCTATATTTACATTGTTCCTGTCTACATCCTCAACGGGTATGATAAATGAAACACTGAAGAGTTGGGGATGGATCGATAAGAGTATAGACTTCCTGCATGAACCGTTGATGTGGCGGCCTGTGTTCTACATCATCAATCTCTGGAAGGAAACAGGATGGGGAACGGTCATATTCTTTGCTACACTTTCAGGTATAAATCCCGAGCTTTATGAGGCGGCAGAGATAGATGGTGCGACCCGTCTGCAGAAGATAAGATATATCACCCTTCCGGCTCTGTCCAATACGATCATTATAGTGCTGATCCTGAACATAGCAAAGGTGCTTAATATTTTTGAACCCGTATTCGTATTATACAACAGCCGGGTATTGAATGTAGCACAGGTTATTTCCACCTATGTGTATGATAAGACGTTCCTTACCATGATACCTGATTACGGATACTCTACAGCAGTCGGATTGTTCAAATCGGTGGTAGGTATGATCCTGATGCTGGCAAGCAACTTTGCAAGTAAGAAAGTCCGCGGACGCGGTATAATATAAGGAGGGCAGAAATGGAAGATTTGAAAAAAACAGATCAGACAGAAATAACCACTCCTGAGACTGCAGAAGCGATAGAGCAGGGAAATGCAGAGACGTTATCAGATCTGAATACTGAAGCTAAAAAGGGAAAAATAAAGGTTAATATCATCACTCCGGGAAGAAAGTCAAAGATCAAGGTATTTGATATTATCAATTACATTATATTCGGATTGCTGACGCTTATCATTATCATCCCTATCTGGAAGGTAGTATCCGACAGTTTTAATGCGGTAGGTGTATATCAGTTCAAATTGTGGCCCACGCAGCCTACGATTGGTGGTTATGCAACCATAATGACAACCAAGAAGCTGCTCCGTCCCCTGATCAATTCTTTTGTGACAACTATACTGGGAACACTGCTTGGTCTGCTGATGGCTACTCTGGGCGGGTATGTACTGAACCAGGAAGAAATGCCGGGACGTAATATCTTATCGTACTTTTTGCTTATAACCATGATCTTCTCCGGTGGTATGATCCCCGAGTATTTGGTCATGAAGAGACTGCATCTTGTAGACAGCATGTGGATACTGGTTCTGAAACATGGTATGAATGTTTATAACCTGGTATTGATGAAGAACTTCTTTGAAGGTATTCCGGCAACTCTTTATGAAGCAGCAAAACTGGATGGATGTTCTCCGATGCAGATTTTCTACAAGATAGTCCTCCCGTTATCGAAGGCAGCACTTGCCTCCATAGGATTGATGTTTGCGGTGACTGTATGGAATGATTACAGTACAGTACAGATTTACATTACCAATCCCGATCAGGTTAACTTCCAGTACAAGCTGAGAGTAATGATCCAGGATGGTGACACGCCGACTACGGCTTATAAGGTTTCACAATCAACGCTATACTACGCCGGAATCGTATGTGCGATCCTGCCATTCATGCTGGCGTATCCATTCCTCCAGAAGTATTTTGTTACCGGTGTGAATGTTGGTGCGGTTAAGGAGTAATATAGCAGATAAAATGGGAGAGGCGGATGCCTCTCCCATCTTTAAAAAGATAAAAAACAGGAAGCATAAAGGAATATAAAATGCCAAGGATCATATATGCCGGCGATAGCACGGTAACATTTAATAAAATTGCAACTTATCCCCAGATGGGGCTTTCACAGGGGTTGCTGTTATATCTTAAAGATGATGTGGTAGTACGAAGCTTTGCGATAAACGGGCGCAGCACCCGTTCGTTTATTGATCAGGGACGTCTTGACCGGATAGATGATTATCTGGAAGAGGGTGACTTCCTGTTCGTACAGTTTGGACATAATGATGAAAAAAAGAGTGATGTCCTGCGCTATACGGAGGCAGGTACAACATTTAAAGATAATCTAAGGAAATTTGTAGAAACAGCAAGAAAGCACAGAGCGTATCCCGTACTTCTTACGCCCATTGCAAGACGTTTGTTTGACACGGACGGAGCATTCCTGCCGGGATCACATTCGGATTATCCTATGGCGGTAAGAGAAGTGGCAGAGGAAGAAGGTGTTCCATGTATAGATATGACTTCACTTACGGAAGCTTATCTTGCATCAATAGGGGATATTGCATCCAGACCGCTTTATGTGTATCCAAAGGATAATACACACCTGGTGCTTCACGGTGCTGTGGTTTATGCCGGTTTTATCGCGGATGGTCTGCGGATGCTGGGGCGTCCTTATACAGATCTGCTGGTAAGCCGTAATGCCGCTACAGTGGACGATAACGATGAGGAAGCGGCGGAACCCTTTATATGTCTTGGAAGATCAAGAAAACTGAAAGAGATCAATGATAATATTGATGCATCTTTTAAGGATGAAACTGAGGTTTGAGCAGCTGTAATGAAGATTGATGCTGTAGAACATAAATATGTAAAATATTATAAAAAGTATAAAGATAAACCCCTGCGTGTACTGCTGGGTTTTTATCAGGGACAGTATCATTATTTTATATTCAGTTCGTTTTTTTATCTGATAAAACATTCACCTGCATTATTCTCTTCCCTGTTGATCGCTAATGTGATCAATGGAGTACTCGAAGGCGGAGAGGCTGCGAAAAAAGCAATATTTATTAACGCAGGTATATGGTTGATACTTTTGACTATACACCTTCCGGCAAACTATATCCATATGCGGCTGCGTTCACGTGTGACGAGAAATACCGAAGCCGGTCTGAGAAGTGCTCTGGTCCGTAAGCTGCAGGAATTGTCGATACCGTATCATACCCAGGCACAGTCGGGGCGGCTCCAGTCCAAGATAATGCGTGATGTGGAAGCAATAGAAACCCTTTCATCGCAGTTATTTATTAACATACTGAATATTGTGATGAACATGGTGATCATGATAAGTATCACAGCTGTCAAAAACCGTATGATACTTGTATTTATGATACTTGTGGCTCCCATAGCTTCACTGACAATGTTTGCTTTCCGGGGAAAGATACGCAAGGAGAACAGGGCTTTTCGTATAGAGATGGAGGAAACATCTGCCCGTGTAATGGAAATGGTGGAGATGGTTCCGGTCACGAGGGCGCATGCGCTTGAGGAAATAGAAAAAGAGCGTATGTCAAAGCAGCTTGCGGAAACAGCTGACAGAGGATACCGTCTGGACATGGTGCAGTCCAATTTCGGCGCGGTTGGATGGGTGATCTTTCAGGTTTTTCAGGTGGGATGTCTGGCTTTTACGGGATATCTTGCGTTGGGCGGAAGTATTCCGGTGGGTGATATAACCTTTTATCAGACCAGTTTTTCTACAGTGGTAAACCAGTTTACATCACTTATAAACCTGCTTCCTGTAGTGACCAAAGGATTGGAGTCGGTAAGCTCGGTTGGAGAAGTGCTTGCCTGTGAAGATATAGAGCATAATGACGGTAAAGAGGAGCTGCAGTCACTTGATGGTGAATATGAGTTCCGTAATGTTGCATACGCATACCCTGATATGGATAATGATGTGCTGGTGGATCTGAATCTGAAGGTAAAGCAGGGGGAAACCGTAGCGATAGTGGGCGGATCGGGAGCAGGCAAGTCAACATTGTTAAACCTTCTGATCGGATTTATGCTTCCTGTAGGTGGGAAACTGCTGGTAGATAAAAAGGATATAAGCGAGATAAACCTGAAAAGCTACAGACGCTTTCTGTCGGTAGTTCCGCAGATGCCGCTGCTGTTTACAGGCAGCCTGCGGGATAATATCACATACGGCATGCCGGATGTCAGTGAGGAAAAAGTACGGGAGGCTGTAAAAGCGGCAAATCTTGAAAAGATGGTAAGTGAGCTGCCCAAAGGGCTCGATACCATTGTTGAGGAACATGGTGCAAACCTTTCGGGCGGACAGAGACAGAGGATTGCTATAGCCCGCGCAATAATCCGGGATCCCAGGGTAATCATTCTTGATGAAGCGACATCAGCCCTGGATGTGATATCCGAAAAAGAAATACAGGAAGCTTTGGCCAGACTGATAAAGGGACGTACCACATTTATCGTCGCTCACAGGCTGTCAACCGTAAAGGGTGCGGATCGTATAGCTGTCCTTTCACATGGCAGGATCGTTGAGGAGGGTAATTATACTGAGTTGATGGAGAAAAAGGGCGCCTTCTATCACATGGAGAGTATGCAGATCAGTATGAGTTAAGAAATAATTGGCACAGAGGTATGACTTATGAATTTTTTAAAGATAGACAGTCCGTTCATGCGTTTTATGGGAACCGTTGCGGATCTGATGATATTAAATGTGTTGACTATTATTTGCTGCATTCCCGTGATCACGGCAGGAGCATCATTTACTGCAATGCATTATGTATTGCTGAAGATCGCACGTAAAGAGGAAGGCTATATTGTAAAAAGTTTCTTTCGTTCATTCAAACAGAATTTTCTGCAGGCGACAGAGATCTGGCTGATCATGCTGGTGGTGATAGCGGCATTGTTTGTAGACTGGCGGCTGACAAGGATGAACAGGTTTCCTATGGTATATGTTGTCCTTATGTATATGGCGATAGGTATCACATATCTTGTTTTTCTGTATGTATTTCCGGTTCTGTCGCATTATTCAAATACGATAAGAGGGACCTTTAAAACAGCTTTTATAATGAGCATACTTGGCATCATCACCGTACGTACTATCATTATGGCGATAGTAGCGCCGATAGCATTCGTGGCACTTTATTTTATAGGATATCCCATCATCCCTGTAGTACTGGTATTATGCTTCAGCGGCCCGGGACTTATCAGGGCACGCCTGTATAGCGGGATATTTGAGGTTTATGAAAAAAAAGCTCAAAGCAGCCAATCGACGTCGGACAAAGATAGTGCAGCAGATCCTGAAGAAAAGGAGTAACAAAGAAGAGGAGGTATCGTGATGCAGATAGGCCTGCGTCTCCATGACAGTGCTGTATGCCCATTGGAACAGAGATTGAAAAATGTTAAAGAGCAGGGATTCTCGTGTGTGCATATAGCATTGGGAAAGACAGAGGGGTTGCCCAGAGAAACGGATGCGCTGACACCGGGATACGCAATGTGGTTAAAACACCGTTTTTCCGAAGCGGGTATTGATATAGCGGTTCTTGGTAATTATCAGAATCTTGCGCATCCGGACCCGGTAAAACTTGCGCAGATCAGGCAGCGCTATTGTGCACATCTGAGGTTTGCGGCTTTGCTTGGCTGCGGTATGGTAGGGACCGAAACCGGCGCGCCTAATATGGATTATCATTACGACAAAGAAGCAAATCACAGTGCGGAGGCTCTGGAGATATTTATTGATAATCTCCGCCCTGTGGTAGAGTATGCAGAGAAATGTGGAGTGATACTTGCGATCGAACCGGTATATAAACATATAGTCTGGAATCCGCGACGGGCCAGAGAGGTGCTTGACCGTATCGCATCACCGAATCTGCAGATCATATTTGACCCGGTCAACCTGCTGGATCCGGATAATATTGATCACAGGGATGAAGTGATCGCGGAAGCTATGGATATTCTGGCCCCGGAAATAGCAATGATCCATTTAAAGGATTACATAATAGGAGAGGACGGAATGAAAGCGGTGGGTTGTGGTTTCGGCGAGATGGACTATACGGAGATAGTCAGATTCGCAGTCGAAAAGAAACCGTACATACAGGCTACACTGGAGAATACAACACCTGAAAATGCCGTAAGATCGCGTGAGCTGATAGAAAAAACAGAAAGGGAAATTATAGTATGACAGCTGAAACAGGAAAAAAGATTCAGGATTATATCGAATATCTGCTAAAGAATTCAAGTGCGGAAAGACCTGTTTGGAATAAGGAGATGATCATTCAAAACACACCGCCTAAGTGGAATTACATAGATGGTTGTATGATCACTGCACTGCTCGCCCTTTATGAGATAACGGGTGAAGAAAGATATTATGTTTTTGCAAAGGATTTTGTTGATTATTTTGTTCAAGAGGATGGTTCCATACGCACATATAATATCAAAGAATACAATCTGGATAATATAAATACGGCAAGCAATCTTTTCTTCATGTATGATAAATCCGGTGAAAACAAATACAAACTTGCGCTGGATCATGTTCGCGAGCAGCTGACAGGTATGCCGCGCACGAAAGAAGGAAGCTTCTGGCATAAGGAGATATATCCTGATCAGGTCTGGCTTGACGGTCTGTATATGGCAGAACCCTTCTATATGAAATATGAGACAAGATTTAACAGAATGGGAAAATGTGATGATGTGATACATCAGTTTAAAAATGTCGAAAAGAATATGCGTGATCCCGTGACGGGACTTTACTATCATGGCTATGATGAGAGCAGAAAGATGTATTGGGCGGATCCCGTGACAGGCTGCAGTCCTAATTTCTGGCTGCGTTCCATTGGGTGGTTTTCTCTTGCATTAGTAGAGACCGCGGAGGCAACCGACGAATCTCTTTACTACGAAAAGCGTTATCTGCAGACACTTCTGGAGGGGGTGGCAGATGCATTAAGTGCATATCAGGATGAAAGCGGTATGTTTTATCAGGTGGTGGATCATCCTGAAGCCAAGGGGAATTATCTGGAGACATCCGGAACCGCACTTATCTCATATGCGATCCTTAAGGCAGTACGTCTTGGATATCTTGCGCCGCGTTATGCTAAAATGGGTGAGAGGGCTTTCGACGGGATCGTTCAGAAATATCTGTCATGTAACGAAGACGGAACCCTCAAACTGTCAGGGATCTGTCTGGTCGCGGGACTTGGAGGCAAGCAGCATCGTGATGGTTCTCTTGAATATTATTTCAGTGAGCCGGTAGTTGAGAATGAGGCTAAAGGTGTGGCGCCTTTCCTGCTCGCATATACGGAGATGATCCGAAACGTGCATTGATTCAGGGTTAAAGATAGGGTATGGATCAATAGTGGAGAATCGTAAAGTTTTTTGAGGAGAGATTATGGCTTTTGAGATAGCAGGTATATTTAAACGGAGCATAACGATCGAGAGAATAAACAATGCGCGTTTTAAAACAGATGAGAAATGTACGGTTTACGTTGACGGTCAGCCGTATTGTGAGACTGACAGAAATGTGATAACTATCGATGGTCTGGAACCTGATCATGAGTATGAGATCAGGGTAAAGGATGGCGGATCGGACGAATGTACTGCAGTGAAAACGCAGACAGAAAGCTTTCTGCTTGATGTAAGGAGATTCGGAGCAGCGGGTGACGGGAATCATAATGATACGGCGGCTATACAGGCTGCGATACAGAGCTGCCCGGATAACGGAACCGTGTGGATACCCCGGGGGACATATTATACGGGACCGTTGTTTTTGAAAAGCCATATGACGTTCTGGGTAGATGAGGGAGCGGTGATACTCGGTGATGCAAAGCGAGAGAATTATCCGGTATTGCCCGGGATCATCAGACATCTTTATGACAATAAAAAAGAGTATAATCTTTCATCCTGGGAAGGTAATCCGCTTGACAGCTATGCTTCGCTGCTTACTGCCATAGGGGTGGAGGGATTGGATATCGTCGGACGGGGGACCATAGACGGTAATGCGTCAAACTGCGACTGGTGGATAGATCCCAAAGTCAAACGCGTGGCATGGCGTCCAAAGCTCATATTCTTTAATGCATGCAAGAATGTAAGGATGCAGGGACTGAGCCTTCAGAATTCTCCGTGCTGGTGCGTACATCCTTATTATTCAGATGAACTTGATTTTCTGGATCTTACCATACAGAATCCGCCTGACTCACCCAATACTGACGGTTTTGATCCTGAGAGCTGTGAAAATGTGCGTCTCCTGGGTACTACCATTTCTGTCGGTGATGATTGCATTGCGATAAAGAGCGGTAAGTTATACATGGCAAATGCTCATCATAAGGAAACAAAGAATATAGTAATACGCAACTGCCATATGAAAAACGGGCACGGATCAGTGACAGTAGGTTCTGAGATAGCGGGGGGAGTGCGCGGATTACATGTGACTCACTGTATCTTCAGCGGAACTGACCGCGGTGTGCGTATAAAAACAAGGCGTGGCCGTGGAGACAGGTCTGTGCTGACAGACCTTCTGTTTGAGAATATAACCATGAACCGCGTGCATATGCCGGTTACCGTAAATATGTTTTATTACTGTGATCCGGACGGCCATTCCGAATATGTGCAGAGTCAGGAGCCGATGGAAAAGGATTACCGTACTCCAAGGATCGGCAGCCTGACGGTTCGTTATGTCGATTGCATGGTTGTGGATGTTTCGCTGGTATGCGCGTATGGATTACCGGAGGCTCCTATAGAGAAACTTACACTTGAACATATTAAAGCATACTACCTTCCGGAAAATGAAAGAACTCCGCGTTGTCCGATAATGATGGATAATTTTCCGAAGCTTTCCGGACGCAGTCTGTATCTGAAAAATGTTGACCGGCTTCAGGTCAATGATGTAACGATATACGGGAGTGCGGACAAAGAAAGCATGCTGACAAATGTGAATGTTAAAGAAATCAAGGAACTGAATTATATATAGAACTACAGGTAAGATATTTTGATGGATAGCAAAGAGAAAAGACGTATTTACCATAACCCGGTACAGAGAGGTTTTTTCCCGGATCCTTCGGTGATCAGGGTTGATAAAGATTATTATATGGTCAATTCCAGCTTTCAGTATTTCCCGGCAATCCCGATTTCTCACTCAAGGGATATGGTACACTGGCATATAATAGGACATGCCATTACCAATCCGGAATGGCTGGATATCAGTCATATCAAAGATTCTCATGGTATCTGGGCACCGGATATAGAATATGTTGATAACAGATTCTATATATATGCTACATTGCGCCTGAATGCAGATGGGAAGCGCGATAATAATGTAATGCGCCGGCAGTTGGTGATGGTATCAGATAAAGCCGAAGGACCGTACAGCAAGCCGGTATGTCTGGAAGTAGATGATATCGATCCTTCACTTTTTGTGGATGATGACGGAAAAAGATATATGGTCATAGCCAGAGCCGCCAGGCTTGTGCCCTTACGTGATGACGGTATGTCGGTAGAGGGAGATGCCGTAACAGCCTGGGGGGGTACAGGAGAGAGATGTTCAGAAGGTCCGCATATAATAAAAAAAGACGGTTACTATTATGCTATGGTGGCAGAGGGCGGAACAGGATACGGACATGGTATCAATGTGGCTCGCAGTAAAGAGCTTTACGGTCCTTACGAGGAGTCGCCCTATAATCCCGTGATGCGCCAGAAGGATCCTGAGGCAGCGCTTCAACGCGCAGGTCATGGTAAGCTGGTACAGGACACGAACGGACAATGGTGGTGTTATTATCTATGCGGAAGGCCTAATGGGGGGAAATATACTACTGTTGGCAGAGAGACGGCATTAGATCCTGTACGGTGGACAAATGACGGATGGTTTGTAATAAATGAGGGGAAGGGACCCGGCACGGAACAGACAGCTCCTGATCTGCCGGAGTGTTTATATGACAGAAATCTTTTTGATGATTTCGATAAGGATTCTCTGGATCTTGAATGGGAGTTTGTGAGGAATCCGGATAATGGCTCATGGTCATTGACAGAACGTCCGGGATATTTCCGTATATGGACAAGAGACGGGCAGTTAAATGAAATACGTGCAAAGAACACCCTGCTTCGCAGAGAGCAGGAGCTTTCGTATATTGCGGAAACCAAAGTAGAGTTTTATCCGGACAGAGATGGAGAACAGGCCGGACTGACGTGTTATTACAGTACTGCCACTTATGTAAGATGTGCGGTATGCTATGAAGGCGGCAGAAAGATTCAGCTTGTGATAAACAGAAATCATGGGGAGGAGCTGGTGGCGCAGATCGATGATGTTCCTGTGATGCCTGTATTCATAAGGGTTGTGACGGATCATCTAATAAGAACATTTTATTACAGCCTGGATGGTCAGGATTGGAAGACGGTAGGAGTACTGGAAAACTGCATTTATCTATGCGATGAAGGAGTTCCGGATGATCCTAAACGTCATACGGGAACACTTGTCGGAATCTATGCCAATAACGGGGGATGCGGCAGCAGAAAACCCGCAGACTTTGATTATTTTAAGTATGATGACAGGTATAAGGACTCTCTGTAGCATGGCAGTGAGAGCTTATATTTGTGGAGGTTTTTTCTATGGAACATAAATTTATAACGATCGGCGAGATCATGCTGCGGCTTACGCCGCCGGACTATGTGAAGATACGTATGGCATCGGATTTTGAGGCGAGCTATGGGGGGAGCGAGGCGAATATAGCGCTGGCCCTGGCAAATCTTGGGGTGGACAGCAGTTTCTTTTCTGTGGTTCCCAACAACTCTCTCGGGAAGAGTGCGGTAAGGATGCTGCGGAGTAATGATGTGCACTGTACGCCTGTGATACTGAGTACTCCTGAGGAGACACCGACGCACAGACTGGGCAGCTATTACCTGGAGACAGGATATGGTATCCGGCCCAGCAAGGTGATCTATGATCGTAAGCACAGTGCCATAACAGAGTATGATTTTTCAGGGGTCGATCTGGAGCGGCTGCTTGAGGGCTATACATGGCTGCATCTGAGCGGTATCACACCGGCACTTTCTCCAAACTGTGCCGACCTGATCCTGCGTGCGTTAAGGACAGCCAGGGCAAAAGGACTCACGGTAAGCTTTGACGGAAACTTCCGTTCAAAACTCTGGACCTGGGAAGAGGCCAGGGATTTCTGTACAGAATGTCTCCCTTATGTGGATATTCTTTTTGGTATTGAACCCTATCATCTGTGGCGGGACGATAACGATCATTCCAAAGGAGATATAAAAGATGATATCCCGTATCAGCCGGATAGGGAACAGCAGGATATGGTCAATCGGGCCTTTGTGGAAAAATACCCCAATCTGAAATGCATAGCAAGGCATGTGCGCTATGCGCACAGCGGAAGCGAAAACAGCTTAAAAGCTTATCTCTGGTACGGCGGAAAGACCTATGAGAGCAGACTTTTTACGTTTACTATCCTTGACCGTGTCGGCGGAGGAGATGCTTTTGCAAGCGGATTTATTTATGCAATGATGCATGGATATGAGCCGATAGATATGGTAAACTTTGCTGTAGCAAGCAGTGCCATAAAGCATACGATCCGCGGTGATGCAAACATTACGGATGATGCAGAAAGCATACGGAATCTGATGAACATGAATTACGATATCAGAAGGTAACAGGTAAAACAATGTATCGAATGGGCAGAAGACAGGAGGTACTATAAATGTTTGGAAAGAAAGTTGATCTGGCCGGCGAAGATCTGAAAATACTTATGGAGCATATGAGAAAAGCTGCTGACGGAGATATGAGTACGTTGGAAGCATCCGAGTTCCATGATCCGGAAATCGCTCTGTGTTACAATAACTTGATGAAGAGTGTGTTTCGGGCAAATAATGTCTTTGTCATGCGCATGAATGAAGCCATGATAAAGATAGGGGATTCTTCGGTTGTTAAGAACATGATCGAAAAGGTCAATGAGCAGGCTCAGGTCGTGGCGACTATCCATACCTCAGGGAAGGAACTGGAGCGTTCTATCGTCCGGGTACAGGATGCGGTCTCGAATATACAGTCCGGTTCACACGATGTGATAGAAACTTCCAGAAACTGTTCCGAAGAAATAACGCAGAGTATAGCCGTTATAGATTCCACTGCAGATGAAGTGGATCAGATCAACGATAAGATTGCTGCCTTTAAGGAAAATACGGAAAAGATCACAAAGATCATTGACCAGATAAAGGATCTGGCAGACAATTCCTCCCTGCTCGCCCTGAACGCGAGTATAGAGGCAGCCCGTGCCGGTGAGACCGGACGCGGATTCGCGGTAGTCGCCCAGCAGATGGGAGTACAGGCAGGCGATACGGCATCCTGTGCGGATTCGGTGGTCGCCTATGTGGATGAGATGCTGGAAAATATTGATGCGATCGCTGCATCGGTTGCCGCTACTACAGATCATCTGAAAGAGGGAACGGAACGCGCAAACAGTTCTGTACGCAGTCTGGAAAACATGGTAGATGAAGTTGCGGGTATCAATGAAGATATTGATTCCATATTTGAAGAAGTAAATACACAGTCAGCTCTTACGGAAGAATTTATCGCATTGGGCAACACCGTCGCGGGCGGATTTGACAAGCTGGATGAGGAATGCTTCACTACAGGAGAGCATCTGTACAGGATTTCACGCAGCGTGGATATGGTACGTTCCGATATGGCAAGAGACCGTGCCGAACTGACCATGCTTGACTGGATCACGGTATTTAAGGTGGATCATCTGATATTTACCTGGAGACAGTATAATAATCTTGTGGGTTATGAGCATCTGAAGCCGGAGCAGGTAAACAATCCCGGAGGCTGCAAGCTCGGCAAATGGTTTGCCACGGTCGAAGATGACAGGATAAAGAAGCTATCGGCGTACAAAGCAGCGTATGATCTTCATGAAGAATTGCACCGCTATGCGTTCAGATGCTTTAATGCATCGGCAGAAGGCCGGAGAGAAGAGGCTTTTGTTCTTTTTGAGCAGGTATATGATACCTATGGAAAACTCGAGCATGCTCTTGATGAACTGACCAGGGGAGTAAAGAGTCTGGGCTATACGGATTATACGGACACTACCAGGAAAAAATAGAATCTATCCATGGCGTTTATAAAATATCTTATGATGAATTCAGCCTGTCGGATACGGAGTATTCTGCCGGGAGGCTGATTTTTTGTTGTAAATAGTTCAAAATAGAAGTATAATATACCCCAAATGTGTTCAAAAAGGAGGATCACCCTATGGCAAGTATCAGTCTGCAGCGTCTCATCGACAAGCAGAAACTCACTAATCTTACTGATGAGATAGATATCAGCAATATACGCATAACCCAGCCGGATATCAACCGCCCGGCTATACAGCTGGCAGGCTACCTCGAGCATTACGATGCTACCCGTCTGCAGATAGTGGGTTTTGTCGAGTATTCATATATGGAACAGATGAAGGAAGAGGATAAGAGGGAGATCTACGACAAGGTGCTCTCCAAATCCACTCCCGCTTTCGTTTTCTGCAGGGATCTGCAGCCGGATCCGCTGTTCAAGGAGATAGCGATAAAGAACGGCGTGGCTCTGCTTTCTACATCAAAGGGCACCTCTGTTTTCATGGCTGAGGTTATCAGATGGCTCAATGCCAAGCTGGCTCCCTGCATGACAGTACACGGCGTGCTGGTGGATATCTTCGGTGAGGGCGTGCTGATCACCGGTGAGAGCGGTATAGGTAAGAGCGAATGTGCTCTGGAGCTTATCAAGCGCGGACACCGTCTGGTAACGGATGACGTGGTGGAGATCCGCAAGGTTTCCGAGGAAACCCTGATAGGAACGGCGCCCGCCGTGACCAAGCATTTCATAGAGATACGAGGCATAGGCATAGTTGATGTAAAGATGCTCTTTGGCGTGCAGAGCGTAAAGGAAGATCAGGAGATCAACCTGGTTATACGCCTTTCCGAGTGGTCAAAGGATCAGGATTACGACCGCGTGGGCATGGAAGAAGAGTATACCGAATATCTGGGCAATAAGGTAGTCTGCCATAATATCCCCATCCGTCCCGGACGTAATACCGCGCTGATCTGCGAATCTGCAGCCGTTAACTACCGTCTTAAGAAGATGGGCTACAATGCACCCCAGGAGCTTTACAAACGCATGCAGGCTGCTCTTGAGAACAGGGATAAATTACAGTAAGTCAATGTCATCCTGAGCGAAGCGAAGGATCTTATACAGGAGGGAGACCGGTTATGTCAAAAGTAATCTTCGGAGTAGATCTGGGCGGCACCACCGTAAAGATGGGCCTCTTTGATACAGAAGGAAATGTTTCCGATAAATGGGAGATAAAGACCAGGAAAGAAGATAACGGCAGTAAGATACTGCCTGATATCGCTGAAGCCATCAAAAAGAAGATGGCGGAAAAAGGCATCGAAAAGAATGATGTGGTAGGCGTAGGTATAGGCGTGCCCGGACCCGTTGACGGAAACGGCGTCATTTATAAGGCTGCAAATCTTGGCTGGGGAGAGTTCTCCGTCAAAGAGGAGCTTTCAAAACTGCTGGAGGGCATACCTGTAGAAGCCGGAAATGATGCAAATGTTGCAGCCCTTGGTGAAATGTGGAAGGGCGGCGGCGTAGGATATAAGAATCTGGTGGCAGTGACTCTGGGAACAGGCGTCGGCGGCGGCATCATCGTTGAAGGAAAAATACTCACCGGGGCTACCGGAGCCGGCGGAGAGATAGGTCATATCCATATTGTGGATGATGAGCCTGATGCCTGCGGCTGCGGAAATCATGGCTGCCTGGAGCAGTATGCATCCGCAACGGGCGTATCCAGACTGGCAAAGAGAAGACTGGCGAAGGATAATAAGCCTTCATCCCTGCGTAACGGCGATCTTTCGGCAAAGGCTGTATTTGATGCGGTAAAGGCCGGCGATGAACTGGCAAAGGAGATCGCTGTCCAGTTCGGTCATTACCTTGGCAAGGGTCTTGCAGCAATTGCCTGCGTGGTCAATCCCGAGATTTTTGTTATTGGCGGCGGCGTATCCAAAGCAGGAGAAGTACTTTTCGAATATATTAAAGATGAATATAACAAATACGTATTCCACGGCAGCAGGGGTGTGAAATTTGCTCTGGCTACCCTGGGAAATGATGCCGGTATCTATGGCGCTGCAAAATTAATGCTGGATAAAGAGTTTTAATTGAAATAAAAATGGATACCGGAGCATTATTGTCAGAGAAATTAGAGCAGATCACCGGGCAGGGAAATGTGCTGGAGAATGAGCCGATGAGCAGGCACTGTACTTTTCGTGCCGGCGGAGCGGCCCGTTACCTTGTTACTGTGGATGATGAGGAATGCTTCAGTGCATTGATGTCCTTACTGGAAAAAGAGGAGCTGCCCTGGTTTTTGCTTGGAAACGGCAGCAACCTGCTGGTGAGTGACAGCGGTTATGACGGAATAATGATACGCCTGGGTAAGGGCTTTGAGCAGATATCCTTAAAGGACAATGTGATCAGCGCCGGAAGCGCTGCTCCCTTATCGCGCATAGCGGCTTTTGCGGCAGAACATTCGCTTTCAGGCATGGAGTTTGCTTCGGGTATACCCGGAAGCCTGGGCGGAGCGCTCAGTATGAACGCGGGTGCTTATGGCGGAGAGATGAAGGACATTGTCAGTAAGGCCCGGATATATTTCCCGGGCAGCGGAGAGACGACTCTGGATAATGAGATGATGCGATTCGGCTACCGCAGCAGTGTGCTTAAGCAGCAGCGGGGAGTAGCCCTCAGGGCGGAGATGACTCTGGCCTGCGGGGAGAAGGAGCAGATCCTTGCAAAGTCTGCGGAGCTTAACCACCAGCGCAGGGAGAAGCAGCCGCTTGAGTATCCCAGTGCCGGATCCACATTTAAAAGGCCCGAGGGTTATTATGCGGGCAAGCTTATAGCCGATTCCGGCTGTAAGGGTATGAGTATCGGCGGAGCCTGTGTATCCGAGAAACATGCAGGTTTTGTGATCAATAAAGGAAATGCCAGCGCATCGGATATATACAGTCTTATGCGCAGGGTTCAGGAAAAGGTCAGGCAGAACTTTGATGTGATGCTTGAACCGGAGGTAATACTTCTGGGAGTTTTTGAAGAGAATGAGTGATCTACGCAGACCAAGAAGAAAAAGAGAGCTTTACTTTGATATACTCTATGTAATAGCCATATTTTTTCTTATATTCTCGTATTCGGACGGGGTTAATGCCTATATCGATCTTCAGATGGGTACACTGCCCTATTATCTGAGTCTTTTTGTATCCCAGATAGTCCGGTTTCCGCTCTGGCTCTGTCTTATGATAAGCGGTGCGATCCTTCTGGATATGCATGAGGCTATTAAGACGGTATGGCGTAAGCGTATCCTGCGAATGATAATTATCATTGTGGTATTTTCGTTTCTGTATTATCTTGCGGATTGCAAGGCAGGGAGGGATAATTTCGATCTTACCCGTTTTATCCCCGATCTTTATGCCCGTGACCGTATCACCCAGTTCTGGTATCTGTATGCTACACTGGGATTTCTGGTATGTCTGCCTTTTATGAGGCCAATGGTCAAGAATATGCGTGATGAGGATTTCATCTACCTCATTATAGCGGTATTTGTGCTCTCATCCATACTGCCTCTTTTTGATATCTATGTTCTTATGGGGCGTTACGAGCTAAACCCTAATACCAAGCTGGAATGGATAATGGAGGTCATATTTATCTATCCTGTGATGGGCTATTTCTTCCACCACAGATTGAGTGTTGACCGTTGTAAGAAGCTTTCTCTGATACTGGTGCCGGTGGATCTGCTCTGGCTTGCTTATAATACCTATATACTTTCGAATAAGGGAGTTTCAATGGGTGATTATATAATGTATCCGGAGTATCACGGCAGTGTTACAATGCTTCATTGTGTTACTCTCTTTGTAACGGCCAAAGCGTTATTCCGCCGCAGGGAGCACAAGCCCTGGGAGCGTATCATCGGATCCTTCGGAGGCTGCTCTCTGGGTATCTTTCTGCTCCATGGCTTTTTCCTGGATGGCAGAATAGAATTTATAGAAAAGATCAGGATTCAGGTCTGCGGCGAACCCGATGGTCTTGGAAAGATCACAGCAGCTTTGTTATGGAGCGCCATAGTATATCTTGTCTGTTATTTTCCGGTATGGCTGGTGCGCCGTATACCGGGAATAAGAGACCTGACCTTATAGCGGAGGAAACGTATGCGTTTTGTCATTGTCACGGGCATGAGCGGCGCCGGTAAGCAGACGGCTATGAAGATGCTGGAAGACATGGGATTCTACTGTGTCGACAATATGCCCGTACCCCTTATAGACAAGTTCATAGAGCTTTTTTCAGGTCCGGGCAGTGAAGTTTCAAAGGTTGCCCTGGGCCTTGATGTACGTGCGGATCAGGATTTTGATGAAGCTGAGCGCACTCTTCTTGCTCTCAGGAGAAAGGATTATCCTTTTGAGATAATCTTTATGGATGCCGATGATAAGGTATTGATAAAACGTTACAAGGAGACCCGTCGTGTTCACCCCGTAGCCGGCAACGGAAGTCTGGAGGAAGGGATAAAACGCGAGAGGGAGATCTTAAAGAATGTCAAGAATACCGCGGATTATATCTTTGACACTTCGAATCTTCTGACAAGAGTGCTTAAAGAAGAGCTGGATAAGATCTTTTTGCAGGACGGGGAATACGCTAATCTGATAATAAGGGTGGTGTCCTTTGGTTTTAAGTATGGCATACCTGCGGATGCGGATCTGGTATTTGATGTCCGTTTCCTGCCCAATCCTTTTTATATTGACGAGCTTAAGCTGATGACGGGAAATGATGCGCCTGTGCATGATTATGTCATGAGCTTTCCCGAGGCGGGGGAATTTCTTGAGAAAGTGAGCGATATGCTGCACTTCCTTATCCCCAATTATGTCAAGGAAGGCAAACATCAGCTGGTCATAGGCATAGGCTGCACCGGAGGGAAGCACAGGAGCGTGACCCTGGCCGGTGAGATCTATGAAAGGCTTAAAAAACAGGGAAAATACGGAATAACCATCACTCATCGTGATGAGAAGCTCTGAGGCGCCACCATGTCTTTTTCTTCTAAAGTCAAAGATGAGATGGCAGGCATCGTTCCGGCTTCCAGACATTGCGGCATAGCCGAAACAGCAGCATTTATCGCTGCTTCGGGGAATGTAAGCGACGGAAGGCTTGTATTTACGGGCGATTCGGACTCCTTCAAAAAAAAGCTCTTTACATTACTCAAAAAAACATATAACATAGAACAGTATGACGAGAGCAGGGGACTGCCTGAAGATACTGCTGAAGAGATACTGGGTTCCGTGCATTATCCGGAGATGAAGGATGGCGTGGTATCCGGGATAATCCTTAAGCAAAGCTGCTGCAGGCGATCTTTTCTGCGCGGTTTTTTTCTGGCCGGAGGATCCATGAGCGATCCCGCCAAGGGCTATCATCTGGAAATGGTCTGTGTGAGCGAAGCTCAGGCACAGCAGCTGATAGGGCTTCTTGAGTCAGATGATATAAAAGCCAGAAGTATGAAACGCAAGGGGCACTATGTGGTGTATTTTAAGGAAAGTGAGGCCATAGCCGAGTTCCTTAATATCACAGGAGCTCATCTCTGCATGATGGATCTTGAGAATCTCAGGATAGAGAAGGGCTTGCGCAGCGATGTGAACCGCCGCGTAAACTGTGATACCGCCAATATAAACAAGAGCCTGGCGGCGTCGGCAAGACAGGTAGAGGATATCGTTTTCTTAAAACAGGAGATAGGCCTGGGACGTCTGCCGGAAAAGCTTAAGCAGATAGCTGAACTGAGACTGGAGTATCCGGAACTCAATTTGAAGGAACTTGGTGAGATGCTGCAGCCGCCTGTAGGTAAATCCGGTATTAACCACCGGTTGAGGAAACTGCAGGAGCTGGCTGAGGAGTTAAGGAAAAACCCTGCGCTTCGCCCGGAAGGACAGTAGCTGCAGGATCGTTAAGAAGTAATTTAAGGAGGAAACTATGGAAAAGACAGTTACGGTTGCCTTGAAAGAGGGCATAAATGCAGATGTGGTGAGTCTGCTGGTGCAGACCGCCTGCAAGTATGAAAGCCGTGTTTACCTTAAAGACGGAGAACGCAGGGTAAATATGAAGAGCATTATGGGTATGATGAATATGGCAGTAGGCTGCGGAGAAGACGTGATGGTAATCGCAGAGGGTGCTGATGAGGAAGACGCTATCGAGGAGATAGAGAAGGTTCTCTCAGCCGCAGAATAACTAAAAAGGAGAAAAAAACCATGGCACAGAATCCTATAGTAACAATAACAATGGAAGACGGAAGCGTTATGAAGGCAGAGCTTTATCCCGAGATCGCTCCCAATACGGTAAACAATTTTATAAGTCTTGTAAAGAAGGGCTTTTATGACGGCCTGATCTTTCACCGTGTGATCGAAGGCTTTATGCTGCAGGGCGGCGATCCCAACGGTACAGGCATGGGTGGCCCCGGATACAGCATAAAGGGAGAGTTCGCCCACAACGGTTTTAAGAATGACTTAAAGCATACTCCCGGCGTACTTTCCATGGCCCGTGCAATGAATCCTGATTCTGCCGGCAGCCAGTTCTTTATCATGCACAAGACTTCACCCCATCTGGACGGTGAATATGCCGCATTCGGCAAGCTTACAGAGGGTATCGAGGTTGTAAATGCCATCGCAGCAACACGCTGCGATTATAATGACCGCCCCCTTCAGGAGCAGAAAATGAAGACTGTAACGGTCGAAACTTTTGGCGTTGATTACCCCGAACCGGAGAAAGTTTAACACCAATAAAGAACATTTTGTAATGTTCATATTTTGTTAATAAATTGTTTTATTTAAGTTTATTTAAATATCATTTTCCATACATTTTTATATTATATGATTACATCATCAAAGGACAGAACAATAAAAAGTCCTGAGAAACCGAATAAGACATTAACAGCAAAACTTTTTCATAATTTATGCCAGGTGGATCCGCAAAGATCTGCCTGGCATCCTCCCTTTTCAGGGGAAAATAAAGATTCCGGCGATAAAAAAGATAATACGGAACCACCGCTTAAGAAGCTTCCTTTTTCTGCGGCTGTTCTTAAATGGATCGCGGTTATAACCATGATCATCGATCATATCGGAGCGTCCTTTTTTAAGTTCTATTTTAAAGCCCATGGGGAATATGAGCCCTTTACGACTGCTTATGAAGTATTAAGGGATATAGGCCGTATAGCCTTCCCTATCTATATCTTTCTTCTGATAGAGGGTTATATACATACAAAGAATGTGAAAAAATATCTGCTGCGCCTGGGACTCTTTGCACTGATCAGCGAGATTCCCTTTGATCTGGCCTTTTATGACAGCTTTTTTTACTGGAGAAAGCAGAACGTATTCTTTACGCTTTTTATCGGCCTGGTAACTATACACGCCCTGGACAGTATGGCTGCGCAGGGTGGGATGGAGTCTGCCAGGGGCGGTCATAATACCGGCAGGCGGGTCCCGCAGCTGTATTTGGCTATCTGTGATATAGCGGTGATAGCATGCGCTGCAGGTCTGGCATACTTTATGAAGACCGATTACAACGCCATAGGGGTTTTAGCGATCTGTGCGGTATTTGGACTGAGAAAATACCCGATAACTGCAGGAGTTATCTGTACAATTATCCTTATAGCCTCATCACAGCGCGAGATATATGCCGCTGCCGCCATTATCCCGGTTTCGCTGTATAACGGTGAGAGGGGCCGCCAGCTTAAATACCTGTTCTATTTTGTATATCCCGTCCATCTGCTTATATTGTGGCTGCTGCGTATACCTTTTGGGATTTAGATGGTGCAATAATGCGCAGATTGTGATAAAATGAACAAATGCAGAACGTTTTGATAGTACACAATCATTACCGCATCCCCGGAGGAGAGGATACGGTGGCAGATAATGAAGCAGGACTTCTTGCCACCCACGGACACAAGGTAATCCGCTATACCAGGGATAATTCGGAAAAAAAGGGGAAGCTCTCACTTCTCCTTAATATGTTCTTTTCTTTCCGTACATATAATGAGATAAGAAAGATCATCCGCAGGGAAGCCATAGACGTGGTGCATGTGCACAACACGCTCTTTCTGGTAAGTCCTGCGGTTTATTATGCAGCGGCGGCAGAAGGAGTTCCTGTTGTACAGACCATGCATAATTTCCGCCTGCTCTGCCCGGCTGCGACATTTTTCAGAAACGGCCGGGTATGTGAGGAATGCATAAAGCACGGAACCGGCTGTGCCCTGAAAGGGAGATGCTACCGCGGCAGCCTTATCCAGACTGCGGCAGTTGCCCTGATGAACTTTATGCACTTAAGAAACAGGATCTATAAAGAAGTTAATTTTATCTGCCTTACGGAATTTAATAAGAAAAAGCTGCTTTTATTAAACCGTAAGGAAATGAATATAGATCCGGATAAGATCTACATTAAGCCGAATTTTACACAGAAGCCGGGCATAAAGGCAGCAGATGAAAAGGAAACCTATTATCTGGTGCTGGGCAGGATAGAGAGGCTGAAGGGCAGCGCCCTTATAGCAAAAGCCTTTGCAAAGAACGGAAGACGCCTTATCTTCGCCGGTGACGGGGAGCAAAGGCAGGCACTGGAGCAATATTTATCCCGTAACGGCATTAATAATATTGAATGCCGCGGACAGATGGAGCATGAAGATGCCATGAAGCTTCTGGCAGGCGCAAAGGCTCTTATAGTGGCGCCCCTATGGTACGAGACTTTCGGGATGACCGTGATAGAGGCCTATTCACTTGGTGTTCCTGTTATAGCTGCGGATTTCGGTAATCCCGGCAGCCTGGTGATCGACGGCGTTACCGGATTAAAATTCAGGAATAATATAAAGGGGCTTAATGCCGCCATAGAACGTTTCGAGACGATGAACCGGAAAAAGCTCTCCGAAAACGCCTATGATGAGTATATGAAAAAATATACCCCGGAGATCAATTACAGAATGCTTAAGGATATTTACGACAGCTTATGAGTATAAAGAGCTTTTTAGGTAAAACCAGAACGCTGGTATCGGGGGATTTCAGGGAAATAGAGCGTAATTGTATAGAAGCAAAAAACGCCCGTGTGATCCGAAGATACAAGGGGAAGGAAGATATTTACTGCGTACTGCGCCTTTATACAGATGAAGGCGGGCTTTTTAATTTCTTTCTCAAAGCTCTGGGAGGGATCAGCTACAGCATACAGCGAGGATATATCCCTGTCATAGATATGCAGACAAAGGAAAATATATTCTGTGATGCAAAAGAGCGGAAGACAAAGAATGCCTGGGAATTCTTTTTTGAACAGCCTGCAGGGGTAAGCTTTGAGCAGATAAAGGATAAGAAAAACAAGATAGTGCTTGAGAATCCCAGAATGCCCGGCGGTACCATGCAAAGCCTTTTGCATATGGATAAGCAGGCAGCATACTGGCGTAAGCTATGCAGCAGGTATATTCATTTTACTCCTGCTGTTAATGCAGAGATAGAGAAGTATAAAAATGAGTACGATAAAACGGACAGATGGCTGGGAGTACTGGCCAGAGGTACGGATTATCTGAGCAAAGCCGTGGGTCATGCGGTACAGCCGGACATGGATACGCTTACGGAAAAGATACGGTCCGTTAAAGAAAAATACGGATGCAAAAGGATCTTTCTGGCAACGGAAGATCTGCAGATACTGGATGCGCTGAATATTGCTTTTCCCGGAGAGATAATGACGGTTGAACAGAAACGTTACCGCGGAAAGCAGGATGAAAAGCTGGGACAGAAGGAAGATTACCGCAGGGATGCCGTAGCCATGAATATCAGTTATCTGGCAGCGATACATTATCTTTCAAGATGCAGCTGTCTTATCACAGCGGATACCGGAGGCGCTTCCGGCGCTTATCTTTTATCCGAAGGTTATGAGTACACCCATTGCTGGTTTTTGGGGACAATGGGCAGCACAGATGAAAAAACACTGGATATCAGCAGGATCTGAATATGAAAGCATTGATAAGAAAAGCAGTTATTGCTGCGCGTAAGAATAAACTTCACAGACAGACGGGAAGCGTATTTTATCCCGGCAGTGATATAAGCAGGGGAACCGTTACCGGGGATGGATGCCATATCTATGGGAAGGCCATACGTTCCGTTCTTGAGGGACACAATGTTGTCTACGGTGAATTATATGATTCGCGTATAGGTTATGCTTCATTCATTTCACCCGGAAGCAAACTTGATTTCTGCAAAATAGGCAGATTCTGTTCTATAGGCAATCACGTTCATATCGTAAGGGGACAGCATCCTTCCAGGGACTGGGTATCCACATCTCCCTGCTTTTTCTCGACGCGGAAACAGAGCGGTTTTACATATGCCAGACAGCAGCGTTTTGAAGAATTCAAATGGATCGATGAAAAGAAAAAGATCTGTGTTGAGATAGGAAATGATGTCTGGATAGGCGACCATGCTCTGATCATGGAAGGCGTGCATATAGGTGACGGTGCGATAATAGCTGCGGGAGCAGTTGTTGTAAAGGATGTGCCGCCGTATGCCATAGTGGGAGGTAATCCCGCAAAGCTGATCAGATACCGCTTTTCCGAAGAAGATATAGATTATCTTAAAGAATTAAAATGGTGGGACAAGGATCCCTCACAGATCGAAAAAAATGCCGGGCATTTTTCTTCTGTTGCAGAGATCAGGGAGAACGGAAAATGGGGATGAATGATAACAGCTTTGATGTGCCCGTTGTAATGATAGTATATAAGCGTCTTGATGTTACGAAAGAGGCTTTTGAACCCATACGGAAATTAAGGCCCCAAAAACTTTATATAATAAGCGACGGCCCCAGGGAGCATAAGGATAAAAAGGCTGTAGAGGAAGTGCGTAATTATCTTGATTCCCATATCGACTGGGATTGCAAGGTGCACAGAAATTATGCAGAGAAAAATATGGGACTCAGATACCGTATGCCAAGCGGTATGGCGTGGGTCTTTGAAAAAGAGGACAGGGCCATATTTATTGAAGATGATATAAAGGCCGATCAGAGTTTCTTTTATTTCTGCCGTGACATGCTGGAGCATTATGAAAAGGATGAACGCGTAGGCATGATAAGCGGCAACAATCTTTATCCCGAAGCAAAGATATTTAAGACCGAAGATATATGTTTCTCTTCTTTTGCGACTATCTGGGGCTGGGCTACCTGGAAACGTGCCTGGAAAAAATATGATGTGAACATACGCAGATGGCCGGAGCTTAAAAAGAAAAAGAAATTCAAAAAATTCATGACGCCCAATACCTGGCGCTTCTTTTCGATAGTTTTTGATGATCTGCAGTATCACTGGTACCGTACCTGGGGGTATCAGTGGAATTTCAATATGTGGGCAAACGATATGCTGGGCATAGTTCCCAAATGTAATCTGATAAAGAACATTGGTATGGGAAATGAGATGGCAGAGCATCCCGCTGATACGCAGGAAAAAATAGATCATGTATCCGGCGTAGAACTTAAGGGTATCAAGCTCCCCATTAATTATCCGAAGCATGTTAAGAGAGATGCGGATTATGATATGATGTTCCAGAACGGATTCTTTACGGAAAAGATAGGCATCTTTAAACGCATCAAATATGCCATCAGGGCAGCCAAATATGAGAAAGCATATGCAACCATAAAAGAGATGGAAAAGGATGATGAATACTTTAACAACATCCTTCAGGATAAATACAAACTGGACAAAGAAGGGCTTAAGCTGAATCCGGGAGACAGATATAAACTGATAAATCCCAAAGAGATGTGCAAAAGCGCTAAGAAATACGAGAACTATCTAAGGAAGAAGAAATGAAGACGGAAGAATTCCCGGTTAGTAAAGACGCAGCCGAGGCTCTTATAGAAGTACTGGGCAGCGGGAAAAATAATGAGGGCGATAAAAGGGACAGAGCGGTATACGTTAACCTTTCGATGGTGCGCCTGCAGATGGCCTGGGTAATGCCCAAACTTTTATATGCCAAAGGCGTGGCAGATAAACTTTCGGCAGAAGTATATGTGATCTGCTGGAGAGAGAATGAATTATTCGAAAAGCTGCTGGCAAATATGGGAATGAAGCTGCTCTGCCTGGAAAAGCTTTTACGCAGGGATATTGGCGGCGGTATTTCGGCTGCTTTAAAAACAATTGGTTTTATCATTGCTGACGGAAGCGGAGCGGGCTTAAAGAAGCTGCGATACAAAAAGGTGAGCGCCGGAAAATATCTTTATGAGGATATCATCAGGACATCTTCCTTATCTACTATCAGAAGCGCCAGGAATAAGACCTGCATAAAGAAAATACTCCATATCTTATGGATGTGCGCCGCGCTTGATAAGTTTCTTGATAAGCATAAGCCGGTATATGCTGTTACGGATGACCTGGCTTATCATGAAGCTATCATATTATGCCTTCTGAAAAAACACGGGGCAAAGATGCGCAATATCAGTACCAGGGCTGAAGAGGAAGTTTTCTTTGATAATAAAGGAGAGCCGGTAAGAAGAGGCGGATGGACTCATGACCGTATTGCGGGACAGTTAGATGATGTGGAGGATGCAGCATTACAGGCAGAGGAACTGCTGGCGGCTAATTTTGCCGGTATATCGGGACGTTCGATAGACAGAGGTGCATTTAAAGGCAAGGAGATATTAAGCCGCGAAGAACTGACGAAGCAGCTGGGACTGGATCCGGCGAAGAAGAATGCGGTGATCATGGCGCATACCTTTACGGATGCGGTATTTAATTACGGCGATCTGTATTTCCGGGATTATTATGACTGGCTGGATCAGACTCTGCGGATGGCGGAAGATATCGATACCGTAAACTGGATACTCAAACCCCATCCTACCAGAAAGGCATATAATGAGGATACGGATTCGATAGAGATGATGTTTGAGAGGCATAAAAAGCCCCATATCTTTCTGCTTCCCGATAAGGTCAGCGGCGGCAGCATTAAGGAACTTGCTGATGTCCTGCTTACCATAGGCGGAAATGCGGGCGCCGAGTTTGCCTGTTTCGGCATACCTGCTATTATAGCAGGCAAGCCTTATTACCGTGGTTTCGGTTACACTGTCGAGCCCCGGGATATAAATGAATATGAAAAGACCCTGCGCGGGATAGCAGATATCAGTCCGCTTTCCGAAGAACAGATCGAAACAGCCAGAAAGATCTATTACTACAAGAAAAAGGGTAAGAGATATAACAGGCGTTTTGAGGATGAACTGGGAGCGGGATTACAGGAACTCTATACTCAGATGCAGGATAAGATGGCGATCAGTTATTTTGAGAGCAATAAAGGAACCAAAGAATACAATGATAAGGTATGCTCTTTTCTCACGGAGTATTTTAAGAAAAACGGTATCACGGAAAACGAGTATTATAAAAGAGGTATGCAGCGAGGGGATGAGCTGAAATGAAAATGATAAAGAAGATACTTTCGATCCTTGAACCAAAGCAGAGGATAAGGCTCTTCGGCGTGCTGGTAATAATACTGATAAATTCCGGACTGGAGCTTCTGGCAGTATCCGTTGTGATGCCGCTTATCACGGCGGTTACAGATCCCTCGTCTATAAAAGACAGCAGACTCTTTTCAATAGCACAGGAAATGCTGGCAGTACAGGATGAACGCCAGTTTATCGGTATATTTGCTATTGTGATCGCAGCAATATATGTGGTTAAAAATCTGTATATCATATGGATGAATTCCAGATTATATCATTTTACGACATACAGCCAGAAGGATCTGGCGGTCAGGCTTATGGAATGCTATATGCATCAGGATTATGCTTTTCATGTTGAGCATAACCTTGCAGAGCTTCAGCGTAATGTTGAAAATGATGTAAGCAATCTATTCACAACCATTTTGAATATACTGCAGCTTATGGTGGAACTGCTGGTATGTATCTGCCTTGGACTTTTCCTGGCGTTTACCGATCTGGCAACGACCATGGTGGTTACCATTCTTATGGTAATACTTATGCTTTTCCTTCTGCTTCTGATGAAGAAGAGACTTAAATATCTTGGCGTTATGAACAGGGTAAAGTATCAGGAGAGACTGGCATGGTTCATACAGAGCTTCAGCGGTATCAAGGAGATAAAGGCCGGCAGCAAAGAAGAATTTTTCGTAAACGGCTACCGGGATTCCTATACGGAATATGCGGGAATATTCTATGAAAGAAATGTCCTGGCAAATCTGTCCAAGCCTTCCGTCGAGATGGTATGTATAGGAGGCATCTTTATATACATGGCTGTGCGCGTTTTTTCCGGTGAAGATCTTACGGCTTTTGTACCGGTGCTTTCGGTATTTGCTGCGGCTGCGTTTCGTATGATGCCTTCCTTTAACAGGATGAGCGGCTATCTGAGCAATATCATGTTTACCAAAGCATCCGTTGACTGTGTCCTTAAAGATATGCATGATATGGAAACGCTTCAGAAGAAACGCGAGAAGAAGACAGATGACAGAATGAGTTTTGACAAGGAACTCTGCATAAAGGATCTGGAATTCATTTATCCTTCAAGACCTGACGTAAAAGTACTGGATGGCATCAGCTTTAATATACCGGCAAAAAGATCCGTTGCGCTTGTGGGACCTTCGGGTGCGGGAAAGACCACGCTGGCAGATATCATACTGGGTATTTATTCACCTGTGGGCGGAAGCATAACCGTTGACGGAAAGGATATACATGAGCATGTTGATGCATGGCATAATATCATAGGTTATATTCCCCAGACCATATATCTTATGGATGGCAGTCTCAGAAAAAACGTAGCTTTTGGTGTGCCGGAAGATGAGATAGATGATGAAAAAATATGGAGGGCTCTGAAAGAAGCCCAGCTTGATGAATTTGTAAAAGAACAGCCTGACGGATTGGATTGCCGTGTAGGTGACCGCGGTGTTAAGCTCTCCGGAGGCCAGAGACAGAGGATAGGTATAGCCAGGGCGCTTTATACGCAGCCGCAGATGCTTGTATTGGATGAAGCCACATCGGCACTGGACGGTGAGACAGAGAATGCGGTGATGGACGCTATATATCATTTAAACGGCAGTATCACCATGATAATCATTGCTCACAGGATAACAACCATAAGGAACTGTGATGTTATCTACAGGATACAGAATGGCCAGGCTGAAGAGATCACCTATGAAGAGGCGGCAAAGATCAGCAGAGCCAATACAGAGGCGTAACGTATAAAAAGCTATTACACAGGGAGACAGATTTTGATAAGAAGGATCCAATGGGCGGCCCAGGCTGCAGGGTATACACTGCGTAACAAGATCAAGCCTTTAAAAAAGCTGCCGTATACAAAAAGAAAAATGCTGGACAATGAGGAAGGCAGTAAATATCTGGAAGAACTTATTCTGAGCGGTAAGCCTTTCATGGCCGGAAGACTGGGCGGTTTTGAACTGGCTGTAATGCGTATGGTCGAGTTCCATTTTCCTAAAAAGTACGCAAAGACAGTCAGGATGGCATATGAATGCGCCGGTTTCTTTCCGGATGATCCTAATCTTGCGGAGCGTTTCACCTCTGTTATGGAGGAAGCTTACACCAGGACAGATGTATTTGCCTGCTGCAGGCAGTTTGCGGAGCCCTGGTTTATAAACCGCTTTCTGCCTAAGGAAAGCATTACTATAAAGAACATGGGTATATATGATGTCTTTACTCTGGAGCATCATTGGACAAGGGCGCTTAAAGGAAAAAAAGTACTTGTGGTGACTTCCTTTCCGGACTCGGTAAAAATGCAGTATGCACGGAGGGAAGAGATCTACAGGGATTCTGATATCCTTCCGCAGTTCGGAGAACTGATCGTTTATAAGCCTGTCATGACTATAGGCGATCTTAAGGATGAGCGATTTAACGACTGGTTCGAAGCTCTTGAATTTATGAAAAAAGAAATACTGGAGCTGGATTTTGATATTGCGCTGATGGCATGCGGCGCATACGGTTTCCCTCTTGCGGGAGAGATAAAAAACGCCGGCCGGCAGGCAGTTTATATGGGCGGCGTACTGCAGATATTATTCGGCATAATGGGACGCCGCTGGGACGGATCCCGCTTCGGCGGCATTGATCATATGCCCGAAAAGTTAAAAAGATACTACAATGATTCCTGGATCTATCCTATTGAGGAGAGACCAAAGGATGCAGACAAGGTAGAGTACGGACCTTACTGGAAATGAAGATCTCAGTCGCAATGTGCACCTACAACGGAACAAAGTATCTTAAGGAGCAGCTGGAAAGCATATTTACGCAGACCCTGCGCCCTGATGAGATCATCATCACTGATGACTGCAGCAGCGATGATACTGCGGCTGTGGCGGAGAAGCTTTTATCCGGAAGCGGCATTTCCCATAAGGTTATCATCAACGAAAAAAACAGCGGCGTACGCAGATCCTTCGGCAGCTGTATACGCGCCTGCAGCGGTGATATCATATTTACCGCCGATCAGGATGATGTATGGGACAAAGATAAGATCAGGCTTTTTGCTGATGAATTTGAAAAGGATGAAAAAACGGTCTTTGTTTTCAGTAACGGAGAGCTGGTGGATGCGGAATTAAAATCCCTTGGCAGCGATGTATGGACTTCGCTTAATCTGCGCCGTGCCGGCATGTGCGATCATATTCCGCAGGAAAAATACAGGCAGCTTATGATGTATTACTGGGCCGTACCCGGCACCATGATGGCGTTCAGAAGGGACTTCATGGAAAAAGCTTTCCCTATCCCGGAAAAAGGCGGATGGCTTCATGACAGCTGGCTGGCCATAAATGCTCCTGCATTCGGTAATGTAGTGAGTATCGATAAGCCCCTGACGCTTTACCGCCAGCACGGTAAGAATACCGTTGGCGTAAAAGCAGCCAGCCACAGCAGGCGGATGGAAGATAAGATACAGATGCAGAAGGTGCTCTTTTATCTTAAACGCCATGGGGACAGATTGAGCCAGTTTCTTGAATTAAGTTCTAAGGATATGCCTGCGGATTATCGTGAACTGACAGAGAGCTACATCAGGCTGTTCAGAAAGTATCAGCATTATGAAAGCGACGGAAAGCTCAAAAAGATATTATTCTTAATGGGGCGGTTTATAGACGGCGGGCTTAAGAGCTTTGATATAAGCCGCGGTAACGTGGTCTCATATCTGCTGCCTTAAGCCTTATCATTCCCAGTCTTCTTCCGATTCTTCTTCGTCATACCAGTCTTCGTAATCGAAATCGTCCCAGCCGGACCATTCTTCATCGAAGTCATAGTAGTTGTAATAATTATTATAGTTTTCTTTAGCAGCCTGGGTCTGG
>CAMVRS010000015.1 GCA_947169935.1 uncultured Lachnospiraceae bacterium | reverse complement strand
CTTCTCTTCGGAATAATACGCAGTGAACCTGTTGTTTCCTTGATCTATCTGATATGCACTATGACTCTGAGAACCTTTGGTGGAGGTGCACACGCTCCATCGAAAAAGCTTTGTATTCTTTTTTCATATGGGATAAGCATTATTACAATTATACTGTCTCCCTTATTATATAAGTTTATTTCTATTATGCCGTGTACTTTAATATATATTATCTGTAGCCTAATTATTTGGTACCTGTCACCGATTTCACATAAAAACAAGCCACTTTCTGACTCCAAAAAAATACGTTTACATCATAAGTGTGGTATCTCTTTCATTTTCATAACAGTATTTGTTTTGTTATGCCTTATAACAAATCACAAAAAATATCTTGTCACTATAACTTTAAGTGTTATAATCGTATGTATAAGTTCGATCATCGGATATATACAAAACATAAGAGAGCAAGCACATGATTCTAAAGACCGCTATATGTGATGATGAAAAAGAAGGTATTGAATGTATTAACAGACTTCTTGAAAACTATTGTATTGATACAGGAATAGAATTCTCAAAAAGCGTATTCAATAATCCCGATGATCTGTTAAGATCATATACTTCTCCCGGAGTATATGATATCATTTTTCTTGATGTAGAGATGCCTGTTAACGGTATCCCCAAAAACGGAATCGATACCGCTAAAGCTATTCGCAATATTCCTGATAATGATGTCCGGTTAATATACATCAGCAATTATCCTGCCTACATGCAGATGAGCTTTGATGTTCAGGCATCCCAGTATCTTGATAAAAATATCTCTTACGAGCGTTTTCACAGTGTAATGGATACTATCATTCAGGGAATATCTCATGATTCCGCTTTAATGCGCGTTAAAACCGGTCCTGATCAATGGAACCTCCTAAGAATCGCCGATATAATTTGTATTAGTTCTTTTATTGGAAAGCGGGATCTAATATCTTTTTGCACTTCCGATCATGAATATGTCGAATCAGGTAGAAATATATACACTCTCGGAGAAACTTTAAAAGACCAGCACTTTGTTTTTGCTAATAAAAACTGTCTTGTAAACATGAGACACGTTATACAATTTACGCATAATTCTCTTCAATTAAGCAATCTTGAATATATCGAGATAAGTCGTCATTTTAGAAAACAGTTTATAGAGCAGTTTTCTAAAAGTATTCTTATCATATAGGAATTGTTATATGTATTATTTACTTTGTATAATCTCAAGTATACTTAATATTCTGTTACGTGGAGCTTTTTTCGATTACGTTATGGCCAGAAACGATCGTGTTAAGCGTTATTGGTTTTGGATTGCTTCCTGTATATCTGCATTGGTGTTACTAAGCTACAGCATAATCAGTAGTGGATTTTATTCAACAGCCAAAATTTTACTTTCATTAACATTCAATATTTCAGTTACTTTTATTTTAACTGCATTCTATCGTACTGAAGCGATTTTTCAGAAGATCCTTTTCAGTCTACTTTATTATTCTCTTTCCGTTGTGTCAGAATTTATGTCCGCCGCTTTATTGTATACGCTAATTCCGAACTTTAGTAAAACTATTGGAATAGCTCAGGATTCTTATGTAATGATAACCAGCGGCTTGATTCTATGTATAATCATTACGCTATTAGGATCTCTTCCTTTTAAAAAACTCAATTCACTCGAGCATAATCACATCTACGGAGCATCTCTACGTCATCTCTTACTATCATTTTCGACTCCATTATTCTCTATCATAATAACACTTCAATTTTCTCATTTTCATGATCTTACCGGTAACGATGGTAATGAAAAAGCTCTTCTTATCTTCTTTACAGTCATCCTGATTCTTAACATTGTGAATTTTCTTCTTCTCAAGGATCTGTCAAGACTATCATTAATTGAAGAGCAGCTTCGTATGCAAAAAAAGCAACTCGATTTTCAGTCGGCGAATTACGAAAAAATATCACACTCTTATAAAGAAGGCCGACGTATAATCCACGAAATGAAACGTTTTAACAACTATATTCTATCCTGTGCTAAAGAAAAAGACTATGAACGAATAATAGACTTTATAAACTCAAACAGCACGGAAATAGAAAACCGGCTTTTGCGTGTTAACACAGGAAACCTGGTAATTGACAGCCTTATTTCAAACTATGATGCTGCCCTAAAAGAAAAAGATATAACTTTTGAAATAAATATAGGTATAGATTCCGGAGATATTCCTCTATGTGATTATGATCTTTGTATCATATTGGGTAATTTACTCGACAACTCGTTTAATGCAACCAATTCATATATAAATGCCCGGGAAGGAACTCCTAATAACCGCATCATACAGCTTCAGATTAAAACAAAACAACGTTTTTTCGTTCTTCATATTGAAAATCCTTGTATCCAAAATTCGAATATTAAAAAGGGTTCTGATCAACTCATACATGGTTACGGCCTGCTAAATGTAAAAGAAATAGTCAGCAAATACAATGGTATCTATTTCCAAGAAACGGATAATAGTATATATAAAACCACAGTTTCAATTCCTATACTGCGTGATTCTGTTGGTAACATTATAAGGCAGCCATCGTCATTTGAAAATTACTCCCCCTCTCCACCTCCCTAGATGATCCACACACTATATAACATGCACCATTTTGTATGATCTTATATATATAAGATTTCCAGAGTATTTTTCAAATTAATTATGCCAGCTGTAGCAATGGCTCCCGAGCAAAAGAAAGTGACCATAACATCCAAGCGCCAGTTTACTATTCCCCAAAAGTTCTTTACGGAACTGGGATTTGATCGCGAAGCGGTATGCACGCTTGCGGAAAACAAAAGCCCCTGGAGCCAATGATTCCGGGGCTTAACACTAATTCATTTACACCTGTCACTCTTCATCCTTACTGTATTTGCTATCTTACTCCTCCGGCATGTACTCCTCTATGAGGCAATGATGAGTCTTCTTCGGATCCTTTGAATCATAGGTTACTCCGATCAGCAGTATATCCTCATCCCGGCTCTCATAGGGCAGGGCATAGCCTCTGTCCCTTATCTGTTTTATGGCATTCTCAGGTGTATCGTCCCTCTTTAACTCTATGATCAGTATGGAGCGCCTCGCTGCCCTGCGGGGGATAAATACCATATCTGCAAAGCCGGTGCCTCCGCCCACCTCTTCAAGCTGTGTGTAATAATCCCTATAGGTATAATAGGCCAGCTTGATCACGCTTCGCAGGCTCTCCTCGCGATTATAATGCCTGGGAGAGCATTCACGATCATGTACTCCCTGAATGATACGTGCCACCTTCTCAGCATCCATATCCTCCGTGGCTTTAAACAGTTCATCACTCTCCTTTACCCTGCGCATTGTCTCCACATGGGTTATCCTGCGTATGGCATTCTCATACTCCAGCCGTATCTCCAGATTCGGCACATGGGCCGAGCCATCATCCGGATCATAGCAGAGATAACCAAAATGTATCAGCAGCGTGATCACATCATCCCTTGAATAGAGCTCAGACATATCGTTCTTAAACAGCGTAGTATTAACAGTAATCGAATACCCGTTTATCAGCGCATCCGCGTCTGCGCCCAGACCGTCAAAATCCATGTTCAGGTATTGGATAAGGCTGTCCGCTGCCGATGATACCTGCCAATATGATTTATACTTTCCGGCCCTGGCGGCCATCATAACGGAATTCGAATTGTATATCTCCCCGACGCCGGGCAGACGGTATCCGTCATACCATCGCTTCATGGTTTCAAAATCAAGATCTCTGTCTTCACAGAGTTTTCGAACCTCCTCTTCAGTAAAACCTATATAAGGTGCAAACTCCTCCGGGTCAAGTATCGAATACTCTTTAAACTCCGATATAGCCGACTGGCTCCCATCTTTTTTGATCGGGAGTATCCCCGTCATATAGGCTCCGGCAAATACTTTATTTGTAATAGCAGTATTCTTAAAAAATCCACACAAAAAATCCAGATAATCATGCTTCTGTTCCTCAGTAGCTTTAGCATCGCGGATCGGCGCATCCCATTCGTCAATTACAGCTATATATTGTGAACCATCGTTATCCACTACACTCTCCAATGCTTTGGGAAGAGACATGTCTTTATCTACGTATTTCGGATACATCTCACACAGTTCATCGATCAGTTCCTTCTGCGTATACCTTATCAGTTCATCCCGCCCTCCGCACTGCGAGCGGAAATAAGTCATATCCAGATACATCACGTTATATTTATTTCGATGCTTTTCATAATCAGCATCTGACGCAATGGAAAGATCCTTAAAAAGCGCAGATGAATCACAGCTCTTATCATAATAAGCCACCAGCATGGCGGCTGCATAGGTTTTTCCAAAACGCCTGGGACGGCTTACGCAGGAAAGCTTATCTTTTTTCCCAAGAGTTGCGTTCACAAGCCCGATCATTCCGGACTTGTCGATATAAGTGTCATTTCTGTATACTTCAAAATTCTTGTTTCCCGGATTAAAAAACAGTCCCATCCGTGTTTCCTCCACATGCCGGACCGATACTATGCTTTTTTATTTTAACATATAAAGGGCGGCCTGTGGAGCCGCCGCTCTCACATAAACTTTATGTTTAAGTACCCGTCTGCGAACTTCGCCGAAGCTATATCAAGGCCTGCGAACTCCCGGGGAACAGGGAATTTACGGCTTTCGTTCTTAACGCCCAAGATCAGCTCATTCTTATCCTGCTCAAGGCGCAGCTCTTCTTTATCCGCAAAGGGAAGATATATACGCAGCGCTGAGTTTTCTGTATCCACACTGTAGATCTCCTTTTCAAACAAAACAGCCGAAGGATCGAAGTCACCGAAGATCTTATCTCCTACATCCTTAAGCACTTCCATGGTACGGATCTCCCCATCCTGCAGCTCCACATAAAAGCGCGGTACTTCACTGAAGGATTCTTTTATCTCATTAAGGGCATCTTCCTGCAGCTTCTGCCATTTACTGAAATACCCTTCCATGGCCCTCTCGGGATAGATATGATTTACGATCACGGCATCCACATTGTAATGATAAAGACACAGGCAGGTAAAGTTACGCTTCGCCTCGCTGATCACTATCTTCTCGGGAGTAGTGACCACGCGCAGGCTCACCACGCTCTTATCAAGCATCAGCTTCTGCAGGCGCTCCATCTTATCCATCAGATACTCAATATCATCAAATACATTATCCTCCGGCATGGGCACTTTCATGATACCCTCGATCAGCTTGCCGCCGGTCTTTACCAGAGTCCGCTCCATTGGCAGCACTTTCCTGATGAGTCCCGAAAGCCTTTCGGGATATTTAAGGAGCGCCAGCGTTTCACCTGTGGGCGCGCAGTCTACGATAACCGTATCGAACTCACCGCTCTCCACCACCTCCAGGATCTTAAACATAGAGAAAAGCTCCTCAAGCCCCGGAAATACCAGCAGTTCTTCCACTTCGATACCGCCGCCGCTGCCCTTGGCCGTAAGGAGGTTTTTGATATAATCTTTGATGCTGCCCCAGCTTTTCTCACTTTCGTATACGGTATCGATCTCCATGGCATAAAGATTATCTGAAAGCTTTGTTTCCTCCCTGCCTATCTTTACGCCAAAGGAATCCCCCAGGCTGTGAGCCGGATCCGTGCTCATTACCAGCACCTTCTTTCCGGACTCCGCTATCTTACACGCGCTGGCGCATGCCATGCTGGTCTTTCCTACTCCGCCTTTTCCCGTATATATTATCACTCTCATAATGCACATCCTTTCCTGATCATAAACACACTGAGCTTCATTTGTATCTGCCCCCTCCCTGACCGGGAGCTTCTATTCGTGACCTTGTGATATCCTTATCCACGCTTTCCCTTAAGCGCCGTCAGTCTATATCTACTTTCTTTGCTCCCCTTGCCACGGGTGCTTTATCCTCCTGCGCCGTGGTATCTTTATCCTGCTTTGCGGCACCGGCTATGCCATTTATCATCAGCTCTGCAAACATCTGCTTCATTTCTTTTCCTATCACTTCCAAATGAGACGCTGTGCTCTCCGGGAGCAGCGCCAGTATGGCTTTTTTCTGATAGCCTGCCGCGGTTTTCAATCTGTTTATCATATCTTTGTTCATGCTTAATACCTCCATTCTCTTGAGGACGCGGGGACGGTCCTTCTGTCCTCATTTTCCTGTGAGGACGCGGGGACGGTCCTTCTGTCCTCATTTTTCCTGTTCAAATTGGATGCGCAGCCTGCCATCCTCCAGTTTTGCGCTCGTCACATTATAGCTTCGCAGGCTGTTTGGAAGCGGAATGTTACGTTTGAAATTGCCTATCTTTATGACTATATCCGTTGATGCCTGATAGAGATCGATGTCCGCCTTATCGGCACAGGGAGCAAATACTTCAAGCTGGTATCCCTTTTCATTCTGAGTAAAGCTTTCACGGTCTTTTATTATGCGCTTTCCAAATACTTCCTTATCCGCCAGTACGTTATCCGCTATCCTTCTGATGGCCGCCTCGCCGCGTACCTCTTCGTCGTACCAGGGGATCTCGCAGATGGGCAGCGCACTGAAGCATTCTTTCAGGGTATCGATGTATTCCCTCTGGAGGACTATCCATCTGTCAAAGAACTCATTGCCTATGTCTGCCGGGAGTATGCGGTTTATATACAGCCCGTCCACATTGAAATCGTACAGGTTCATGTACATGTAATTGCGCTTGGTCTCTTCCACCACCATCTTCTCCGGCGTGGTCACGATCCTGATGCTGCTGACATCCCTGTCCTTTAACAGTTCCTGCAACTCGGCAAGTTTAAGGTAGATCTTTTCGATATCATTCATCGCTGTCTTGTTGGGCATCTCGACCTTGAACACCGCCTTGGATACCGGAGCCAGCAGCCGCACGCCGATCTTTCCGATGGGGAAGAGTTTTTCCATATACCAGGACAGCAGTTCCGGGAATTTAAGCAGCGATAAGGTTTCGCCTGTAGGCGCACAGTCAACAATGATGCGCTCGTAGGTCTCTTCTTTGTATATGTCCGCTATCTTAAGCAGGGAGAAAAGCTCCTCCATTCCCGGTATCATCCCCAGGTCCGAAATACTCATGCCCCCGGCATCGGAAAGCAGTCTGCCGATATAATCCACAATATATGCGAAATCATTCTGCATAACGTATTCCGGGTCTATCTCATAGAGGGACAGGTTCGGTAATACCTCCTCCGCTTCTTTTCCCAGCTTATGCTCAAACAGATCCCCCAGATTGTGGGCCATATCAGTGCTGACAAGCAGAGTTTTCTTTCCCTCCTTTGCGCTTTTATATGCGTGTGCCGCAGCCACGCTGCTCTTTCCCACTCCGCCTTTTCCCGTAAAAATATAGATCCTGCTCATATTGTCCTCCTTTATATTTCCGTTTATGAATAGTTCCGTTCTCGAAGTATTTGTGTGTATATTTAGCAGCCTTATCGGCTGCCAGTATTCTTTTATCTATACATATAATCTTTCAAGATTCTTCGGGCTTACGCCCTCAGAATGACATTATTATACTTTCAATACACCCCCGGCTTACAACCTCAGAATGACATTATTATATTTTCAATACACCCCCGGCTTACGCCCGGTACGACATCATTATCATTTCAGTACGACCGCGGCTCCCATCCGGTACGGTACTTCACTCGATCGTGATCTTTCTGACTTTCTTTGCTGTCTCTTCCTTCTTTCGCTCCTGCTTAAGTACGTCTATCACCTTTACCATCATCTTTCCGAAGAGCGCCGTTTCTTCCCGGGTGAGGGTGCCCATCACCTGCACCACATAGTACATTATCTCGTTGAAAAGCTTCTGGAACTGGACTCTTCCCCTTTCGCTGAAGCGGATCAGCACCACTCTCTTATCTTCCGCGCTGCGGTATCTCTCAAGCAGGCCGTTCTTTTCCATCCTTCCCACAACGCCGGTTGCGGTATTGAGCGGTACATGTATGTACTCTGCGATCTCGCTCATGTTCACTTCGCTCTTTCTGTACAGGAGCCAGAAGATCAGGACTTCGTTCTTGGTACAATCCAGAAAGATGTTCTCCCAGATCTCCGTGGATAAGAGTTCCTTAACCTCCTCTATGTAGTTTGTAACCATGCCGAATGTCTCCTGCGACATTCCTTCCGGATTCAGATCCATATACGCTCCCGCAATTATTTCTTCCTTCGAAGTAATTTAATTCTACACTCGAAGTATTATTTTGTCAATACTTTTTGTCCTCAGTATTTTCCTTCGATGATGAGTCTGTTTTCTTTTCGCGAATACCGCAATATATCCCTGCTGAAAAGCAGATAGGGCGTATTCATTTCATTTGTTCTGAACATGTCTTCTGCCATCTCTGTCATTTTCCGGCAAAGCTTCTTATCGTCGGCTTTAGTGTAATATACTATATCTTTTGTAGGCACGCAGATAGCCACATCATCATCAAACTCATCTGCTATGCTCCGCCAGATATCAGTCAGGTACAGACTCTCCGCTTCAAAATTGCCGCCTGCGATGATGCCCGATATCCCGGGCTCTTTCGACTCACAGCTCTGATACTTTGTATCCCTTATAAGATTTGTAAAAGCCTTATCCTGCAGCTCTTCAACGCTCATACCTTCGGGAAGCATATCGTAGGTCAGGATGGAATACATATCCCCTGCATCCATTACAAACATGCCTATATAGCTATCCATGATCCTGAGCATTATCACATTATCGCCGTAATCAGAGGAGCCGGTAGATGCCGCCAGAAGCTGCACACTCTCAAGCGGTTTATCCGACCAGTTCTTTTTAAGACGGGGATAGACCTTCTCTATGTCAAAGACCGGCTCATCGCTGAAACCGTCTTCAAAGGGCCCGTCCTCCTCTGCATGTGTCCACTCCAGATCGCAGATATCGTCCTTATCCTTTACAAAGGCCTTAACTCTCTCAAGGAAATCAATGCAGTATTTGCTGTAAGAATACTGGGATATTACGCGTATCACGGGACGAAGCCCGGGCTGCGCCTCATTAGCCTGGCCGCTGGCCACATATCCCAGATAATCATTAAGCTTATCCTGAAGCATCCTGGCATGCTGCTGCCTCGTCGACGCAGTCCATTCAATATCGTCTATGATAACAAGCACGAACTTATCATCTTCGACCATTGTGATATCTATAACTCCGCGGTCTCTTATATCCGACATAAACTTATCTCCTTTTTTATTGTCCGATTCTGATTTTATCATAGAGCGTCTGATTCGGAAATCATTTTTTACTTGACAGCTAATTCAAATTAGCCTATACTTTAGCTAATCCAAATTAGCCACTTGTGAGGAGGATATTTATGAATACAAAAGAAAGGATACTTGATGAAGCCCTGACCCTCTTTTCGGAAAAAGGCTATGCAAATGTTTTTGTAGGTGACATCGCAGAGCGCGTGGGAATAAAAGCCCCTTCGCTTTACAAGCATTACAAAAACAAGCAGGCCATCTTTGATGCGATCATAGAAGAGATGAACAGCAGATTCTTAAAGGAAGCGGAGAGCCTCAACATAAAGGGAAATGATGCAGCCGCCGACGCGGCCATATACAAGGATATTTCCGAAGACGCTCTGGTAAAGCTTGGGCTGGATCTGTTCAGATACTATCTGCATGACGATTACACCAGACGCTTCCGCAAAATGCTCACCATCGAACAGTTCCATGACAAAGAGCTGGCAAGGACCTACCTGAAACAATATGCGGACGATCCGCTCTCCTACCAGGGCATGCTGCTGGGATTGATGGTGCAGCAAGGGGTGCTTAAGACCGATGATATCCCCATCATGACACTGCACTTCTACGCCCCCATCTATTTCCTTTTAAGCATCTGCGATTGTGAACCGGAACGGGAGCCGGAAGCTTTAAAGACACTGGAAGACCACATAAGGATCTTTAACAAACTATACGGGAGGAAAAAGAAATGAAGATCACGGTTATAAATGCAACTGAAAAACACGGCGTTACCTACCGTTTGAAAGAAGCTTTCCTTGAGCCCTTCAAAGACAATGCAGAAATAACAGAATTCTATCTTCCTAAGGATGGACCGGGATTCTGCACAGGCTGCACGGCTTGCATATCAAAGGATCCCACGCTCTGTAAGGATGCCGCCTGCGTACAGAAGATCGAAAAAGCCCTGCTGGAAGCCGACCTGCTGGTATTCACCTCCCCTGCATATGTATTTCACACCACGGGTGCCATGAAGGCTATGCTGGATCACTTTGCTTACAGATGGATGCCCCACCGCCCCGCCGGGGAAATGTTCGGGAAACGCGCTGTGATCATAACCCAGTGCCTGGGGGCAGGCGAAACTTCTACGGCAAGGGATATAATAGACAGTCTCTCCTGGTGGGGTATAAGCAAGATAAATGTAAGTACCTTCAAGCTGATGAGCGAAGTACGCTGGGATAAAATACCCGAAAACAAAAGAGAAAAGATGACCGGCAAATTAAAGACCCTGGCCGCATCAATGAAAAGAATAGATTACAGCCGCCCCGCCCATTCAAAGCTTTCCGTTAAGCTTAAATTCTATGCCGTACGTATGCTGCAGACATCTCTGGGAAAGGCAGATCCTGAATACACCGATTATAAATACTGGAAAGCCAACGGCTGGCTGGAAAACAAAAGGCCCTGGAAGCAATAAGTCAGGGCCTTGCTCCGGCGATTGACGATGAAGACGCATACGGAACATCAGGCAAGGATATGGCTGGGAGACTAATATTCGATGTACCAGCTACTATCACTTATGACTGATCGTCCTGCGTATCGATAACATCACAGTTGGAAACTGTGCCCTTGGCCCAGGGACTGCCCACATCGCAGCGCCCGTGATGATAGCTTTCCTTCTTTACGCCGGTATTCAGATCCTCGCTGAAACCTATGGAAAGCCGGCTAACGCCGCTGCTCATCTTACCGTCGATCATATCAACCAGTTCATTTACATCCATTTGTTTTTCTCCTTTCCCCGGAAATCTCTCTGATTACATTCCCCTGCTCACCGCCGACTAACAAACATGTTATTTCAGGCTCTTGTGTCAGCCGCTCACTCATCATCCTTACTGTACTTGCTGTAATCCCGCTCAAATAATTCTTCCGTAACCTGTGCCCAGAGTTTTTCGGGATCCACGCGTTCCAGAAGAAGCTTCCTCACATAATCCTTGCTCTTGTTACTGTACTTGGGTAGTTTGTTAAGCGCCTGCAGATGGGCCAGCTCCGACCTCCATAGTATCGTAATCTTTCTGTGATCCTTAACCTTAGGGTTATCCGCAGCCTTACGCAGCTCATAAAAATCCACTCCGCCCTTATCATCAAACTCCGCAGATATTATGCCCCACCACTCAGGCACATGTTCCTTCACATGAAGCGCATGCTTTGAACCCACCACGATGATATTTCGGTCGTAATACCAGTTATAATACTTGACCTGCTTTTCAAGCCTTGCATAGGTATCTGCGTCTGATTTGATCTCAATACCGTAGATAAGCCCCGGCGTTACCATTACAACATCGGCGCGCACGCGGCCTATCACCTTTTCTTCAAGGATGCGGACCTTGCCGCAGTTCTCCTCAAGATATTCAAATAATGGTTCGCGGATGTCCTTATCACGAAGGACTATCTTTTCTTCACTCATTTACTTTTATTGTTAACGAAAGTCTTTCAAGATCCTTCGCTTCGCTCAGGATGACCGTATATATGTGCTCAGGATGACCGTATATGCCCTCAGGATGACCAGGTCACAGGAAGGGGCCTGCCTTTTGGCATTAGTAGGGACCCGCTTGACTCACCTTTTCATCATCTTATTCTGCTGCCGGATCTCTATATAGTTCACCAGCAGTATCAGCCCCAATATCCCGACGGTAATGAGCAGTGCAGGGACTAGCGGCCAGGAGAAGATCATGTCGCCGTCTACATTCAGCACTCCCAGCATTATGTAGCAGAAGATAAAACTGAGCACTGCCCCGATAAGACAGGCTGTAACCGCTCCAAAGCCATGCTCTATCAGCATCATCTTTATCCGCTGGACCGGATCCATTCCCACTACATCATACAGCCATAATTCTTTACGGCGTATGCGCATGTCCGCCTGCAGGGTATTAAGTATCTGAGTCATGCATATCGCCAGTATAAAACTTCCCAGCAGCGTGCCGATCACCTTATAAACATTCAGCATGTTTATCGTTTCGAAGTAATCAGCTCCGTCCATCTCATACAGATTATAATACCACAGACCACGGTTTTCCCCAAATCCCCTTATGTCTTCATCCAATATCTCCATGTCCCGGGCTATGGCCAGTTCCAATGATGACGGTATATCAATACAAAGAGCCGTCATTATATCCAGATCACGGTTAATATCAAAACCTGCGGCTGTAAGTCCTTTAGCTTCGGCTACCTTTTCTATCCTCTCCGTTATCAGTTCCATAGGCATTATCAGTCTGATATAATTGGTTTTTTCATGTTCCTTCCGGCTTAATTCCATTCTGCTTCCCGTACATACCTCTCTCCCTAATATCCCGAATATCCTGTGCTGCTGCCTCATCCCCCTCTCAAACATGGTTTTCTTCAGAGCATCAAGCACATCGAGCATTCTGATACTGTTTTCCTTAAGATATTCCCTGCAGTCATAACCCGCATCCGCCAGCTCATTAAGCACTTCTTCCTGCAGAGGAGAAAATTCTTCATCTTCCGTACCATTTTTTATCAGCCTGAAAAGGACACGGACATTCTCACCATTCTCCCTTTTCCTGCTCTTTTTCTCTCCGTTCTCAAAGGATATTATCTGATCGTTATTCTCCTGCCATGCATCCATCCCATGTCTTTCGGACACTGCAGCGATCGCGGCACTGTATGCATCTTTTGCTTTAAACTCGCCTTCGAAGCTGACAGTCTCAATTATATCCCCCGCCTTATAATCTGTCTTTCTTTTTCCGCTCTCATCAGAAGGGCTTATATCGCACAGCAGCACTCCGCCTTCAGCGACCATACGCTCATAATCTATATCCCCTTCCAACAGATAAGGCCTTTCTTTTTCCATATCTTCCTTTACACAGCCCAGCTCGTATATCCTCTCCAGCTCCCCGCGGTCTGCATATTCCTTAAGTCTGTCATCATAAGAATAAGCCGACAGGCTGCGAAGATTACTGCTGCATACACTTATCCAGAAGCAGTCTTTTACCCTATCGCGCCTCATAAGCGCTTCACGCAGTTTTTCATGTTTTCCTGCATCATATAAAACTGTCAGCCTGTCCCCCTCCGACATCATAAGATATTCCGTATACTCCGTATGCATGTCTCTTATCAGGGTTCTGAAAGTCTCTGTGTATGTATCTGTAAATGATGAAAGGCTCAGCAGAAGAAACATTGAAAAAAGCATGGCCATAAATACCGCCACTCCCTTTCCTTTTCCCCGCAGCAGATTTTTATTAGCATAAAACCCGGGAGCACCGAAGATGCGTTCCATAAGACTCTTTCTGCTTTTGCGCTTTCTTTTACTGCTTCCGGTAAGCTTCCCCGCCAGGAGCATTATAGCTCTGCCCACAGTAAGCTCCTTTGCCAGCACACCGTGCAGAGCCTCAAGAGGCGATACCTGCGCACACAGTCTTGCCGGCTCAAACATCGAAAACAAGGTCACTGCCACGCACAGGACAGAAGTATAAACTGCGGCCTTCGGATAAAAACGGAAACTGAAAAATGAAGCCAGTCCAAGGCTCTTGATAAACCATGGTTCTATAAGCTTAAGCAGCCAGAATCCAAAGCCCATACCCATGGCCGATGCAAAAATGCTCATAACAATGCCTTCCGTAAAAAGCAGCATCCTGTGCTGTCCGTCAGACATGCCCACGCAGCGCAGCAGCCCGAAATCCTTCCCCCTCTCCGTTACCGCTATCATCATGGTGTTTCTTAGTATCATCACGGAAAAACCGCCTATAAAAGCTGCTGCCAGCTCTATCAGGAATTTAACCAGCGCATCACTTTCAGCTTCTCCCTGTCCGAAATATACCGCTGCAGTACTTATGACGCGCAGCTCAAAACCGTATTTTTTTCCCAGCATATCGGCACTCTTTTGCAGATTATCCGTATTTTTAAGTTTGATCTTAAAATCATAGCTCTCCCCGGATTTAAGCTGTTCCGGCAGAACCAGGCGGATGTTGCGGGAACTGATGCGCACTTCCTCTGCCGCCTCGTCCTCCGTCAAATGCTTAAGCGCATTTATCATCTGCGGCGTATATGTTATCTCTTTATTATCATCACCGTGCGCGATATAGATCAGTTCATAGGGATTTGCCTGATAGTCCGTATAAAAACTGTAATCCCAGGCCGAAAAGCCCATAGTAAGGATACAGAAGCATAATACAAATGTCAGCGCGATCCCCAATACTGAATATGCGGTGCGCGCCTTGTTGTGTTTAATGTATTTAAAAGCTAAGTGAAAATAATAGGACATGCTATCTCTCCTCTACGCGGAAAGTATAGCATATCCTGTATTTCTTAATCAAATTACAGTTTTGTAATAAAAGCTTAAACTGTTCTGTTTCCGGCTAATACCTCACGGTAATCCTCAATATTCTTCTTTAAAAGCCTGGGGATATTAAGACCATAAGGACATTTGGGAAGGCAGGCTCCGCAGCTTATGCACTTCTCTGCCTTCTGCATCTCGGCCTGCCAGTATTCGGAAAGCCAGCCCTGCGAAGGCGCACGGCGCAGCATAAGGCTCATGCGGTTGCACTGGTTGATCTGTATGCCCATAGTGCAGGGCATGCAGTAACCGCAGCCGCGGCAGAATTCTCCCTTAAGCTCGTCCTGCTCTTTTTTGATAAATGCAGATATCTCCTCATCCATCACCGGAGTATCATCCATGTAGGAAAGCCACTCATCAAGCTCACTCTGCCTCTGTATGCCCCAGATAGGCACGGCGCCGTCAAACTGCGATATAAAGGCCTGCGCAGCCCTTGAATTGCTGATCAGTCCTCCGGCCAGCCCCTTCATGCAGATGAGTCCCACGTCCTTTTCATTACACAGATGTATCAGTTCTATCTCTTTATCATCCGCAAGATAACTTATGGGATACTGCAGGGTATCATAAAGCCCTGATTCCACTATCTCTCTGGCCACGCCAAGCTTGTGGGCCGTGCCGCTTATATGACGTATCTTACCCTGTTCCTTAGCCTTGAGCATGCATTCGTACATGCCATTATCCTGCCCCGGCTTCCAGCACTCACCCATCATATGGAACTGATAGATGTCGATATAGTCCGTCTTCAGATTATTGAGTGAGGTTTCCAGATCCTTCCAAAAATCCTCCGGTTTCTTGGCCGCAGTCTTTGTGGCTATTATGATATCTTCCCTCTTTACATAGCCGCCGCCAAAGGCAGCGCCTACCTTTATCTCGCTGTCGCTGTAGGCTCTGGCGGTATCAAAAAAGCGCATGCCCCCCTTATAGGCATTTCGCAGTATCCCTACCGCCTCTTCCAATGATACACGCTGTATGGGTAATGCCCCAAAACCGTTCTGGGGTACCGTTATTCCTGTTCTTCCCAAGGTAACATTCTTCATGGCCTGTCTCCTTCAATACCTTTTACTGATAAAACAACTGTTTTTTACATGCTAACATTTTTATTTCCCAACGTCAAAGCATAAAGCCGCAATGCCTTGATTTTCTTGACTGCATCACGCCTTAAGGTGTATCATTTTGTTGTGCAGATCATAAAGCGGCGGCACCTCTTTGAATCTGTACACATGGGGGAGCAGAATGAATACCAGGGGACTTAGCAAAGCTAAGTTACAGTATCTCGCAATATGCGCTATGGTAGCTGACCATGCAGCGTGGGCATTTCTCGATTTCAACGATCCCATAGCCTTTGTTATCCATATCTTCGGGCGTCTTACGATACCGATAATGTGTTTTTTTATCGCGGAAGGCTTTGCAAAAACCTCCGATATTAATAAATATATCTTACGCATGAGCATCTTTGCAGTGATCTCCATCGTTCCCTTCTATATGTTTTTTCACGAAGAATACGGATACAGACAGAACATCATCTTTGATGAACTGCTGGCTCTCCTTTCTCTGTGCGCCATGAAATGCGGCTCGATCAAAAAGCCGGTGCGCATCATACTTGTGATACTTCTTTTCATAGTATCCTTTGCCATAGGCGGCTGGCCCGGCATGCCCATAATCTATGCCCTGGTATTTACTTACAATGAGAAATTCAAAGATAAAACCAAGTGGTTCTGTTTCTTCACGCTCCTGCTGTCCGCAGTAGTGGCAGCAATGATATTTATTTCGGGCCTGGCTTCCCCCGACGGCGCACGATGGTCCTACGGCCAGTCCGTTTACCTCCTGGGATTCATGCTGGCACTCATACCATTGTCAAAATATAACGGCGAAAGAGGCGTTACCCACACCGGCAGATATTTCTTTTATATTTTTTATCCTGCGCATCTTCTGCTGCTCTGGTGGCTTAAACAGCTGATACAGCCATAGTTAATAAGGAGTCAGGTAATGGCAAACCATATAGTTTCATACCATATAGCTTCCCTTCCGATCTTTCTCATACTCATTACGGCTACCATATCGCGAAGGCTTACAAAGGGCAGGACAAACAGTATCCTTTTCTGGATCATACTCATGTCCTTTACTTCCGCTTTCTCCGATTTCCTGAACTATGTAGTCGTACAGGAGTTTCCGCTGCAGCACTGGCAGGTCGTGTGGGTTGACGTATGCAATTACATATACTTCCTTTCAAGACATTCCCTTAACATGCTTTGTATATTCTTCATCTATTCCACCACACATACCTGGTTTAAGATCAGAGCCATATGGAAAAAGGTCATACTTCTGATACCGTATCTTTGCGTAGTCGTCATGTATACACTAAACTTCCACTTCCGCAACCTCTATTTTGTTACCGCAGAAAACGGCTATCAGCGCGGTACCGATATTTACATCCCCACCTTCCTTGTAATGTCGTATATGCTCTTTGGTATATATCTTCTTTTTGCCGACAGAAAGTATCTGCAAATTTCGGAATGGCTTTCCTGTGCATCGATATATATCTTTAACATCCTGGGGATAATAATACAGTTTTACCGTGAAGATCTGATAATCGAAAGCTATTTCACCGCCATATCCATCCTCTTCCTTGTACTGTATGTACAGAAACCGGAGAAGATGCTCGATCCCAATATAGGATTGCCCGGATCCTTTGCTTTTAAGGATACCCTGAGAAAGATAGAGCTTACCGGCGAAAAAGTCCAGATCCTTATCATATGCATTGAAAATGCAGAAGATCTTATGCAGTTCATGGGGAAAGCAAGGCTTGCGGAGTATATCCATATCGTATCGGAGACTATAGCCTCCTTTGCGAGAAAAGATAAAGTCTCCTACGAATTTTACTTTGAAGAACCCGGTATGATATATATAATAACCGATCTGGCTTATAACCCCGTACAGGCTATCCCGGAGATAAGAGACCGGGTAAGGAAAGCTTCCGCCGGCATCTCGGATACCGGCGTGGGCGTTGTCATGAAATCCGTGTGCATTAAATTTCCGGAGGAAGTCGCCACAGCCGACGATGTGATCGGTCTGGGACAGCGGTTTATAAGATATTCCGCACAGAAGATACTCTATCACGCTCCCCAGATAACCTCCCAGCGCAACTACCAGATTGAAAAACAGTTCGACGTTATCTATAAGCGCGCCGAAGAATCACACAATATCGTAATGAAATACGCGCCCATATGGTCAGAGAGCGAAAAAAGAAATGTTTTTGCGGAAACTACCTTTATGATCAATGATCCGGAATTCGGTGAGATAGATGAAGAAACCGCAACCGAGACAGCCCGGGTCCGCGGAGCCATCAGTATACTTGAGCAGTATATCCTTGAACAGGCTTTTTCTTATGCCGGATCGGACGCAATGACAAAATCCGGATATAAATATATAGTCATAAAGCTCTCCGCCGCACTGCCCATGCAGAATAATTTTACGGATCATATATGGAACCTGCGCAGCAAGTACAACGTACTGGCCGAACAGATATGTTTCGCCTTCACGGAAACTAACGACAGACAGACCGGTGCCGTTCTTAATGAAAACATCAGAAAGCTTTCACTTCAGGGATATCGTATCGCTCTTGACGATTACGGTAACGGCTACCTTAATATGCACCTGCTCTCCGATCTTCAGATAAGCTCCGTCAGGCTCGATAAACGTTTTACGGAAGATATGAAAAATGACAGCGGAGAAAAGATCTTAAGCAGTATGATAGAAATGATAAATAATATAGGACTTTCGGTAGTCGTTCCCGGTGTTGATGATGAAGAGACCAGGAATAAGCTCATAGATATGGGCTGTGATCTTATGATGGGTAAGATGTTCACGGAAGAAACGTCGTGAAAACGCATGTTACACAACTCCTATTCATAACCCTATGAATCCATTGCTTCCGGTTGTTATTATCTGTGTAACGCCGCTTCACCATAAAAGACAGGATCCGTAGTCTGACCGGATACGTAAGGCTGCGAAACAGCAGACATGGAATTGCCGCTCACCGGCTGAGGCTGCTGGTTTTTCCCGCAGCCGGATAAGGAAAGCGTGAGTATTATTCCGATGATCAAATATACTTTTTTATACATATACCGGAAGACCTTCCTCTCGTTTTTCCACCTGCTCTTTAAGGATCGTATCAAGCTCATCCCTCATGATCTTTAACGTCTCTGCGGATATCCTTCCCCGCAGCAGGGGGATAAGGTTCATCTGTACATTCCATACGCGGTCTGAAAGAGAGGTAAGATTATCCGCCGATAGGCTGATCTGTTTTGAAAAGCTTAAGCCCACACTTCTGGTAAGTGTAAGTTCCTGAGCCCTTTTCTGCATGGTGTCATATCCGGTATAGGAATCGGCACGTTCATTCTCTACAGGCTTTTTAAGATACTCTTCCGCCTCCTTAAGTTCTTCATCCAGCCTGGCGATATAGGCGTCATTTGTCATACGCAGGGCACGCAGAAGCTCTGCCTCTTTCAGGATATCGATACGGATATCGGAAAAGCTGCTGTTCAGATCATCAAGGCGCTTTTCTTTATCCGTGATCTTATTAATATCCGGTTCTTCGGCAATGGCAAGAAGCTCATTGATCATACCATGAAGCTTGCTGTGATCCATACTTTTTATACGTTCGGTGACAAGCTTATTAAGCTCCGCAAGCCGGTTCTGGCTTCCGAGACCGTGATTGAGTATGTCGGTTGGGGTAGAAAACTCTTTCATGTATTTTACCTTTTAAAGATTCTTCGCTTACGCTCAGAATGACACGGAGGTACGCTCACAATGACATGGGGGTACGCCCGGAATGCGGCTTCGGTATATATATGCTATCGCTAAGATGCAGATCCTCGAAAAAGATATCCGCATCTTCAAAAATGTTTTTTCCTTTAAGCCCCATCTCAATGGGTGAGCGTATAAGTATCTTATTATCACCTATATTCAGTACCTTCTGTAAAAGTTCCTTTGGAAGGCCGCCGCCGTAGCCCACGCCCCACTTCTGTTTAAAGGGCATTGATTCCTTTACCCGCAGGAGTATCCTTCGCACAAATTCCTTTGCACATAAGGGATAATAGCATTTGCCCACGTTCAGTACCTGGCCGGGTCTTTTTAAACTTACATCCGCAATGAATATCTCATTTTTCACATAGCTGGCCTCAAAGGCTTTCAGATTCACCGCAATATCGTTCTGCTCAAAAAGATTTATCAGGTTAAGGGTAAGGATGCCCCTGTTGCGTATCTGTTCCTCAGTTGTAAATCCGCTGTACACCAGATTGATATAAACATCTATGAACTTTTTTTCCCTTACTCGGTCAAGCCGCCACATGGTCTTGGGCGTTCCGGCCACAAAATTGGGAACATGGGGGCGTGAGCCCACAACGGCGGGAATGCTCCTTCTTATCTTTACCGGTTTTCTGTAAGTATTTTCCAGTTCTTTTTTAAGCTTAAGAAAAAGATCAAAATCCCTGTCATAACCGCCGTGGCAGTATCTGATGGCCTCCTCCAGCGGAGCCCCCGCAAAATCCTCGGTAAGCACAAGGCTTTTCTGTGTCGGGAAGATCTCCTTATTTATGCTGGGTCCGGCAGTAAGGAACAGTTCCAGATCCGTAAGGGAATGGAAATCGATGCGGTAAATGCTGTAGGTTGTGTTTTCGTCATTAAAGATGACGGGCTTAAGCTTCATTATCCTTTTCTTCCCGATTTCCTTACGAGGTCTACTTCCGATGCAAACAGCTGCCAGATACCGTATGCCTCCGAGTCCTTCCTGAGACGTTTTTCTATTTCGTCCTTTAAGAACGCCAGATATTCCGGTTCCTTGGTCTGTACAAATTCATAATTCATGATCTTTACCGGAGTGAAACTTCCGTTATCCATATACTGGCGTATGCGGAATGCATCCCTGGTGGTAAAGATACCCTGTGCAGGAATGCCGCTTACTTCCTTCCAGCGGTCTGTCGCATAACGGAAGGCGCAGGCGAATTCAAACCAGGCAGGATAATCCTTTAATATCGCCTGTTCCACACGGTTATCATAACCGACATATATCGGGATCATACGCTGCTGCACAGACTCCTCTATGCGCTCCCTGGTATTGTAGTTAACATCCGCTCCGTTTCCGTCCGTATTACCTGCAGCGACCACGCGGAAATTGGGATGCTTTTCAACCTTCTCCCCTCCCGGGAAGCAGTAGCTTGCATGTATGTGGTTAGACAGAAATGAATTAAGCTTTACCGTAGCCTTGCTGTTACCGTTATCCAGCTCATCACAGAAGGCTATGCCGCCGTATTTATACAGTCGATAGAAATTCGATTCACTGTATTCACCCATGGCGGTAACGTATCCCAGGATATCATATTCCTCATTGATATATCCTATGTCGGAAAGATCCACATTAAGCAGGTCACCTATCTGCTGAACCATATAGGTCTTACCGCAGCCGGAAGGTCCTATGAGATAAGGATTTACCTCTTCCATCACGGCAGTCAGCACATCATCAAACATCTCGTGGAACAGCTCTCCCTGAGCCACCCTGCGCTCTTTTTCCTTCATGGCTATGGCAAAGCGCTCCTTAAAGGGAACGCTGCGGTCCAGCAGTGGATTGACGGAAGGGATGGGACGCACAGTCCTGGCAGTGGTTGTTGTAACCGCCGTGGGACTTCCGTTACCGGAGGTCTGAGCAGCCGGCATACTCACAGCAGCTGCTGCGGGAGATGAGTCTGCAGCCTCTGCCTTTACAGCGGGTGCCTCCGGTAAGCTTTCGGCTTCCGCTGCCGCAGGCTTATCCATCCTTGCCATCCTCTCTATCATGCTGTCATTAAGCACCTGAAGCTTTGCGATCCGCTCAAGCAGTTCCGAATCTTCCTTAAGCTTTTTGGTACTGTCCCGCAGCCGCTCATCCGTATCCGATGCCTGTTTGATGCGGCGTATCATATCATCCGCTTCACGGCTTAAAGAATTTATCTCTGCCGCTGCGGAACCGGTTACGGTCTTAGCCAGGGCTTTGTATTTCTCAAGCTCGGCCTCCGCTTCGGAAAACAGCTGTTTTAAGAACACCTCTTTTTCCAGATGGATGGCTTCTTTCTGCTTTGCCTCGTATTCATTAAGAACCGCGATGATACTTTCCTTTGCATTCTTTACTTTTGTATCCAGATATATTTCCGTAGTACGTGCGGTCTCCTTTGCACTCTCCTGCGTCTCGCCGGCGATCCGCTCCATCTCACGGCCCTTTAATTCCAGCGTATCAAGCACGTTCTTTCCGCTTTCCACGGTAAGCGCGGCTTTCTGCACGTTCTTCTCAACCTCTGCCAGGCGCACGGGATCGATATCGTATATCCCGTTACTGCGTTTTATCTTCCACAGCTCTTCTTCAAGAAAAGCCCCGTAAGTATCAGGACTTATACTTACCAGCCTGCTTACCATGTTAAGAAGATAAGTAAGGAAAGCTCCCTCCTCTATGATGAAAGGACGTACTTCCATAGCGTGGGTCTTAAGAGCATCAAAAATCTTAAGACCATTATTCAGGGGACTTATCACCTTAACCAGCGTCAGATATAAGATCTTATCCGAAAAGGCTGCAAAAAGATACGGATAATAAAAGCCTTTTATCACAAGACCGTTATCCCCTGCCAGCACCTTAAATACTTCCACTGTCTTTTCAAATTCCGGCGTATTCTCATCAAATAAAAACAGGGCGTTGTAGATGACCTCCGCATTATGTATCATGCTGGGAACAGTACTGGGAAGCGTGGCCTGCTTACGTATCAGCTCTATCATATCAATATAAAGGGCAAGCGGTTTTATCTTAGGCTGTTCTTCCCCTTTTTTAATACGTTCCAGGCTGTTTATTATCTCCTGGAGCTCATCGGAACGCAGGAACTGTTTCCCCATATCGCTCTTCAGATCATCAATGATCTTATTGAGCTTTCTTGTAGTGGCTGCCTTTCCTGCATTTAAATAATCACCCGGCATTTTTATCTCCTCCGTAAATTCTTCCCGCATATTTTTCGCGATACCGCCCCGATCCCGGCAATACCGGATCCAGCAGATGCAGTTCGGTTATGTCTTCACGTTCATACAGGCGGAAGGAATACTTTCCAAACAAAAGCTGCACTCTTTCGCCTTCCGTAAGATTTTGAAAACAGCTGCAGTGGCTGATGCTCATCCCATTATCCGTAGTAGAAAAGACCAGATATCCGCAGCCGTCTTTATCGGCACTGTATACCTTCTCTCCCCAGGGCAGCTCATATGCCCTCCAGACGTCCCTAACGGTTCCGGTGAGCTTAAAGATACGCTCATTATCAAATCCTCCCGCTGCCGGCGTGAGGGCGTCTTCCACAGCCAGCACCACGGCGTTCTTTTTGGTAAGCGTGTGCGTCAGTATCGTATTATACTTAAGCCCCCTCAGATCGATGGCTCCTTTATATGACCTGTCATGATCGTAATAAGAAACAGTGACCCCGTCAGAATCATAAAGCATCCTGATATCCAGCGTATTCCCCGCAGAGAGTACATCCCTGAGGGTTACCTGATAAAACTCCGTCATATCGGAAACGATCTGATAAGGAAAATGCAGTTCCTGCCCTCTGTTCATCGCATCAAGTACGCCTTTTCCAAACCAGTGCCTTGGCCTGTCCCGGAAAGAGATTTCCCCGCCCTCTGCCTTATACAGAGTACCCAGAACATACTTTACTATGGGAAGGATATAGATATGCGAAAAAGCTTTAGGCGCTATCATGGGCGCTTTAAGCTCGGTATATGCGCTTAAGCACTTCTCAAAAGATTCTTCCGGAAAAGCATTGGAAGTCTGAAGGATCTGCCTGGTCTCATCATCCGCAATGATATCGGAATACTGCGACTCACGCTCATAGACTTTAGCAATGCGGTCAAAAAGCTCACTAAAACCTTCGTCCGCACTGCAGAGATTGATGGTCTTATCCTGATAATACGCCAGAATACCACACAAAGGTCCGTCTTTACCAAAGAGATGGTAAAAACGGACCATATGGAGTTTGTTTATCGTACTGATCATCTGTCCCATTTATCGGACAGCGAATTGATCTGATCCGCAAACTTGGCAAGATCTTTGTTTGCGCCGCCTTCGTTCTTGTAGATAACGGCGATCAGGCGCTGGCCTGCAGCCAGCAGACGCTGGAATACATCGGAAAGACGTTTTGCTTTCTTCTTTTTGGGTATGCCCACTGTCTGGGTTATGAACTCACCTGTTATCATATCAAAAGAACAGCCGCTGTATGGCGCATAAGCATCATAACCGTATTCGTCCTTGAGGCACTGGGTAAAGAGCGTTGCGTTATCCTCATCACCGTGTACCACAAAAACCTTTCTGGGCTTATTGCCTATCTGCTGCAGCCATTCGATAAGTCCTGCTTTATCCGCATGTCCGCTCATGCCCGGAAGCTGTTCTATGGAGGCTCTTACTTCTATAGGTTCGCCAAAGAGCTTGACCTCCTTCTCACCATCAACAAGTATACGGCCCAGTGTTCCCACTGCCTGGTAACCCACAAAAAGTATGGTGGATTCCGGCCGCCACAGATTATGCTTTAAGTGATGACGTATACGGCCTGCATCGCACATGCCGGATGCAGAGATTATAACCTTGGGCTCATTATCAAAGTTGATGAGCTTTGATTCATCACTGGTGATCGAAAGCTTAAGTCCATGGAAAGTAAGCGGATTGACGCCGGCCTTTACCAGCTCCAGAGCTTCTCCCGAAAAACAGTCTGCCTGATTCTTTTTAAATACCTCGGTCGCTTCCACTGCAAGAGGTGAATCCACATATACAGGGAAATCCGGCACATTGGTAACCAGGCCTCTTTCCTTTATCTCGCGGATATAATAAAGCATCTCCTGGGTGCGGCCCACAGCGAAGGACGGTATGACCAGATTGCCGCCGCGGCCTAAGGTCTCGGAGATCATCCTTGCCAGATTGCCCACATAATCGGGGTGCTCCTCACCGTGGTATCTGGTACCGTAGGTAGATTCCATGATAACGTAATCCGCATCTTTAACATACTGCGGCTCGCGTATCAGCGTTCCTTTTTTATTTCCGATATCACCGGAGAATACCAGCTTGCGGGTTTCATTTCCCTCGGTGATCCATATCTCTATACTTGCAGAGCCCAGCAGATGGCCGACATCCGTAAAGCGGAACTTTATACCTTCGCAGAGCTCATAGATCTCATCATAATCAAAGGGCACCAGCCTGCGGATGGCTCCCATTGCATCTTCCATTGTATACAGCGGTTCAACCGCATTGGCTGCACTTCTCTGTGCCTTACGGTTCTTCCATTCCGCTTCCTGCATCTGTATATGTGCTGAGTCACGCAGCATGATGCTGCAAAGATCCACCGTAGCCTCGGTAGCCATGATCTGGCCCCTGAAACCTTTGGCGTAAATAAGGGGCAGAAGTCCCGAATGGTCGATATGTGCATGAGAGAGAAGCACATAATCGATAAGCCCCTCCTCTATGGGTATTTCCACATTCTCATAGACATCAACGCCCTGCTCCATGCCGCAGTCTAAAAGAATATGCTTTCCGCATGCCTCCAGATAATGACAGCTGCCTGTAACCTCAAGTAAGCTTCATACGTAACCCTCCATAAGATCCTTCGCTTCGCTCAGGATGACAGTAATTTGCTAGTAGAACATCCTGACCCCTCCGGGAATGACGCCTATCTGATTTGTTTCAAGGCCTTCGGCCTTTTCGCCGTCCAGTGACCAGTCCGGCTTATCCGCACAGTAGATAGATACCTGATCAACCTTGATAAACTGCACAAGCGGAGTATCGAATTTCTGCTCCCGAAGCGCCTGTGCTATCTCTCCCAGCTGTATCAGATCCCTGGGCATGGTTATCAGCATCAGCTCAAAGAAGCCGTCCGAAAGGCTGACATTTGCATTATCAAGACTCATTACCCCTCCCAGTGAATAGGTATTGCATACCGAAACAAAGAGGTAATTATCTTCATATACATGCCCTTCTACCATAACGCGCATATGCCAGGAACGGATCTGCGTAAGCTCCTTCATTCCTTCAAGTATATATGCGGCATGGCCGAATACATTCTTTATACTCTGCGGAGTATCATAAGAGGCACGTGTGAATATACCACAGGATGCGGTATATACAAACTGCCTCTCATTAAAAATACCTATATCAAGCCTGTGAGGCTTGCCCTTCATGACACATTCGGCTGCCTCTGCAGGATCCGACGGAAGCTTTAAGCTGGCGGCGAAATCATTGGTGGATCCGGCCGGAATATAGCCCAAGGGCTTATCCCAGCTGTATTTGCGAAGCCCTGCTATGACTTCACTGAGTGTACCGTCGCCGCCCATACATACTACCCGGTCGATCTCATCATCGACGTGCTCTTTCACCAGATTGGCCGCGTCGCCCGCCTCTCTGGTGAAGCACACTATCGTTTCATAATAATGATCGGAAAAGGTCAGTATGATGTCGCTTAAGGCGCTGTCCTTTTTCTTTATCCCCGCGTGGGGATTTACGATAAATAAAAGCTTTTTATATGATGCCATTTCTTATTTGAGCGGATACTTTGCGGTAAGCTCATCCACGATAGCTCTTGCTGCCGGGATGCCTGCCTCTTTTTCCTTAACTATGATGGATATTGCCTCTGCAATCCTGTCCATATCAGCGGTATTCATGCCGCGGCTGGTAACAGAAGGTGTGCCCAGACGGATACCGCTTGTAACATTGGGCTTCTGGGGATCATTGGGAATGGTATTCTTATTGGCTGTTAAATGAGCCTCATCCATCCATCCCTCAACTTCCTTACCGGTCAAGTTGAATGTGGTAAGGTCAAGGAGCATCAAGTGATTATCGGTACCACCGGATACTATCTTAAGACCGCGATCCATAAGCCCCTTTGAAAGTGCCTGTGCATTATCAACGATACCCTTGCAATAGGTCTTGAAATCATCGGAAAGAGCCTCTTTGAAGCATACAGCCTTTGCTGCTATCACGTGCATAAGAGGGCCGCCCTGGATCCCGGGGAACACTGCCTTGTTGAATTTGAACTTCTTTGCATTCTCTTCGCTTGAAAGGATAAGACCGCCGCGGGGTCCTCTTAAGGTCTTGTGAGTGGTGGTTGTCACAACATCCGCATAGGGGATGGGTGAAGGATGAAGTCCTGTAGCAACAAGACCTGCGATATGCGCCATATCTACCATCAGTACTGCGCCAACCTTATCCGCAACTTCACGGAATCTCTTGAAATCGATGGTACGCGCATATGCAGAAGCACCTGCGATGATCATCTTGGGCTTGCACTCAAGTGCGATACGCTCTAACTCGTCATAATCGATAAAACCTTCGTCATTAACGCCGTAAGGCACGATATTGAAATAAGTACCGGAAATATTAACCGGGCTGCCGTGGGTTAAGTGTCCGCCGTGATCAAGGTTCATACCCATGATGGTATCGCCGGGCTGGCAGATAGCGAACTGTACAGCAAGGTTTGCCTGTGCGCCGGAATGAGGCTGAACGTTAGCATAGGTGCAGCCAAAGAGTTCCTTGGCACGCTCTATAGCCAGAGTCTCAACTACGTCAACGCAGTCGCAGCCGCCGTAATAACGCTTTCCGGGATAACCTTCAGCATACTTGTTGGTAAGAACGCTGCCCATTGCAGCCATAACTGCATGGCTCACCCAGTTCTCGGAAGCGATGAGCTCGATGTGGCTGTTCTGTCTTGCTTGCTCATCCTCTATAGCCTTTGCTATATCCGGATCAACTGCTCTTAATTCATCGATAGAATACATTGGTCTTTCCTCCTAAAAAATATTGTTTTTATTGTATCATATTTATCTTTATTGCGCTATACCATAAGACGCAGTTTTACGGGTATGCATCTGGCGCTGATATCCTTAGCCCTGGTGGCCACCTCTCCGTCCGTATGAACACAGAGCATCTCCGATGAAACTATGCGCACATCACGTGCCCTGTCTATTACCAGGCCCTTTGTTCCCACATGGTCCCCCGTATAGGCTTTGGGGAAGGTAAAGAGTATCTTGCGTCTTCTCATCCTGTCCGTGAAGCAGAGATCCAGCAGCCCGTCATCGCTTACTGCCGCAGGGGTGAACATTACTCCGCCACCCTGGTATCTGTGGTTCATTATCGCCACAAAAAGACTGTCCTTAGCCGGATGGATACGCTTTCCGTCCATGATGACCCTGATATCCGCCTTGATACCTGTCAGCAGACGTCTTACGCATATAAAGCCGTACACCAGTCCGCCCAGACCTATGGCGTTAAAATCCTTCTTTGCCTTGGACGCCGACGCCTCCGCGCAGACCGCCGCATCAAAGCCTATGCCTGCGCTTACTATAAAATAACGCCTGCGGCCGTTATATTCCGGATTCTCAGCTTCGTTGTAAGTCAGAAGCCCCAGATCCGTACGCCTCTCTCTGGCCGGTTCCGAACCGTGCATCCAGGACATCTGCCCGTCCCCCGCCGCAAGTATGCGTCTCAGGCTCTTATGGGGATCCTGGGGAAGCTTAAGGGCTCTGGCCAGATCGCTGGCCGATCCCGCAGGTATATAGCAGAAACGTACACGGTCAAAGCATTTCTGCCCTGCCGCAGCTATCCCGTTTATGGTCTGGTTTACCGTACCGTCGCCGCCCATCAGTATCAGATTGATGGTGCTGTGGTCCTTATTCAGTACAGACTTTATTATGGTGGCTGCGTTGCGGTCTTTCCTGGTATAGTAATACCGGTAATTAACCTGCTTTTCATCCAGTTCCTTTTTAAGGCCCTGCCAGATCTGCATGCCTTTTCCGGAACGTGCAGTGGGGTTGATTATTATGTAAAACATTGATGTGCCTTTCTTTAAGATCCTTCGCTTCGCTCAGGATGACATGTTTGGGCGCTCCTCAGGATGACATGCCTGAGAAGAACTCCTCTGCAAATCTTACCGTTTCCATGGCGTCCTTGCAATATCTGTCTGCCTGTATCATCTTTGCGTATTCGGGGGTCATTACGGCGCCGCCCACGCAGGTTTTGCATTCGGGCCATTTTTCATGAAGCTGCTTAATAGTCTCTTCCATCGCGGGAACGGTAGTTGTCATAAGGGCGCTTAAGCCCACCAGCTTTATATTCTCTTTAATGGCTGTCTCGACTATCAGCTCCGGCGGAACATCCTTGCCCAGGTCGATAACATCAAAGCCGTAATTCTCCAGCAATACCTTGACTATATTCTTGCCTATGTCATGGATATCGCCCTTAACGGTAGCCAGTATCAGCCTGCCCTTGCTCTCCTGCTTCTCACCTGCTGCCGCGATCTTTTCCTTTATGGACTCAAAAGCCGCAGACGCCGAATCCGCACTCATAAGAAGCTGGGGCAGGAAAACCTTCTTTGCCTCAAAGCCCTTTCCGACTATATCAAGAGCCGGGATCAGCGCGCCGTCGATTATATCCATGGCCGGAACATCTGCTGCCAGAAGCTCTGCCGTCAGTGCCCCTGCTTTATCCTTAAGCCCCTTTACGACCGTATCCACAAGGGGGATCAGTTTTTCATCTTTTATCCCTTCGTAGCTTACCGTGGAAGCCGCGGGTTTCTTAGCGTCTCCGGACGCTGCCGCAGGCGCCGCAGAAGCCACGGCTGCCTCATACTCATCAGTAAACGCTATATACTCCATGCAGTTCTCATCCAGCGCCTTAAGCGCGCAGAAGGATCTGTAGGCCTTCATCATCTCCATGGATCCGGGATTCATAATGGCTGCGGACAGGCCGTTCATCATGGCCATGGTAAAGAAGATACCGTTGACCAGATCGCGCTTGGGCAGACCGAAAGAGATATTGGATACGCCCAGGCTGGTAAGACCCTGCGCTTCATCTCTTATCAGTTTAAGTGCAGCCAGAGTGATCTTTGCGGAATCAGGCTCCGCGCTTATGCTCATGGCCAGGGGATCGACTATTATATCCTTTTTCTTAATGCCGTATTCTGCAGCCTTTGCATAAATATTCTGCGCTATCTTAAGACGTCCCTCTGCAGTGGTGGGGATGCCTTCTTCATCTATGGTAAGCGCCACCACAAGACCGCCGTATTTCTTTGCCAGCGGGAATACCTGCTTCATCACTTCTTCCTTGCCGTTTACGGAATTGATCATGGGCTTTCCGTTATAACGGCGCAGCGCCCTCTCCATAGCAACGGGATCGGTGGTATCTATCTGCAGCGGCAGGTCGCAGACAGCCTGCAGCTGCGTTACCGCCTTTATCATCATCTCCGGCTCGTCTATCTCCGGAAGTCCTACGTTTACATCGAGCACGTCCGCGTGCTGGTCCTGCTGGAGAAGTCCCTGCTGAAGGATATAATCCATATCATCATTGCGCAGCGCTTCCTTGAGACGCTTCTTACCTGTAGGATTGATACGCTCGCCTATCAGTATGGGACGTATGCCGAATTCAACCGAATGCGTATAGGAACTGATAAGGGTATGCTGCTTCTCGCTTAAAGGCAGCGGCGTCATCTTCCTCACGGTCTCTATCATAGCGCCTATATGAGGCGGCGTGGTGCCGCAGCATCCGCCCAGTATCCTGGCGCCCTTTGCCGCTATCTGTTCCATGGACTTTGCAAAGCCTTCCGGCAGCACATCATATACGGTCTTTCCACCCTCTGTTCTGGGCAGACCCGCATTGGGATTTACTATCACGGGTACGCTTGCGTATTCGCAAAGCTCATCCACGATGCCCATCATCTCATCGGGACCAAGGGAACAGTTTACGCCCAGCGCATCCACACCCAGACCTTCCGCAACCGCAACCACCGTCTTGGGGTCGGCGCCTGTCAGGAGCTTATGGCTTTCATCATAGGCAGTGGTCAGAAATACCGGAAGTCCGCTTTCTTTAGCTGCAAGAATGGCAGCCTTAGCCTCATATATATCGTTCATGGTCTCGATGAGGATAAGGTCCACATCACAGGCCATGCCTGCCTTCACGGTCTTTAAAAATATCTCATAGGCGTCCTCAAAATCCAGATCACCCAGAGGTTTTAAGAGTTTTCCCAAAGGTCCTATATCAAGGGATACGTAATGCTTTTCGGAAGCCTTCGAAAAATCATCGCTTCTGCCGGGCAGCGGAGTACGGCTCTCAACAGCGTTGATAGCAGCGCGCGCATTATCCACTGCAGCTTTTATTATCCCTTCCAGTTCACCTTCCCCGGCAAATTTCATTATATTTGCACCGAAGGTGTTGGTCTTTAAAATGTTTACTCCTGCCAGAAGATAATCATAGTGCATCCCCTGTATAACGTCGGGATGCTCAAGGTTCCAGCGCTCGGGAAGCTCTCCGGGCTGTAAGCCCGCTGCCTGCAGTATGGTACCGCAGCCTCCGTCAAAATATGTAAATCCGGCCATTATATGTTCTGAGATGTTCATTATCTTTCCTTTCAAAAATCCTTATATGCTTTCGCTTTCCTTTGCAGCTTTCTCTTCATCTTCCAGCTTTTTAAGCTCCTCTTCCATCAACTCGTTTAAGTAGCTCTGCTTATTATCCTTAAGATCCAGCTCTGCCGTATCGGAGCGGTCCGCATAGGTATCAAAGATCTCCTTCTTCTCCTTTAAGATCTGCAGCATACGTTCATCTATGCTGTCTTTGATCAGCAGCCTGTAAACAGCAACGCCGCGTTCCTGTCCCATGCGGTACGCCCTGGCAATGGCCTGCTCCTCCATGGACGGTTTAAGCTGGGGCTCGGTAAAGATGACCACCGACGCTGCCTGTATGTTGAGTCCCACGCCTGCTGCGGTAACCTGTCCAAGAAGAACCGAAGGTCCCTCCGCTGCCGCAAAGGCATCAACCAGCCCCTGGCGGTCCTGGGCGCTTACCCCGCCGTCTATCCTGCCGGTACATATCTCTCCCAGTACCGACTGTACCAGTTCAAGTGTATCAAGAAAATATGAAAAAATGATGACCTTACGTCCGTCTTCAAAAGCCTCTTCGCAAAGCTCTACAAGACGTTTTAATTTGGTGCTGTCAGTCCCCATATTCCAGGAGATGCGGCGCACAGCCATAAAGTTCCTTGCTTTAAGGGAGGCCTTATATGCTTTCTTCTCCGCCTCCGTCATCTCAAGCCATTCCTGGGTCTCGATCAGCTCGGGCAGTTCGCCCAGCACATCTTCCCTGTTACGCCTCAAATAAACTCCGGCAATGGTCTTTTTGAATTCCGCACTCATGACATCCGGTATGCCCTTAAGTTTGATACCGGCTGCATGGTCTATGCTCTCTATCAGGAATCGCATCTCCTGCAGTTTATTCTCCAGGGGCGTACCCGTCATATAAAGGACATTGGCTGATCTCTGGACCAGCAGCAGGACATTTGCCGTACGCTTGGCCTTGGGATTCTTTACATTATGAGCCTCGTCCACGATGATCATATCCAGGGCCGCTATTTCCTTTAAAGGCAGCCTGTCCAGCGTTTCAAAACTGGTAACGCCCACATGGCCCTTTTCTTTCCACTCGCTGAATTCATCACCGCGGTCCGAGCCGTGTATCGCTATTGAGGTAAGCTTTGAATGTTTCTCTATCTCACGAGCCCAGTTGACCATGACAGAAAGGGGACAGACTACCATAAAGCGGCTCTTGCCCTCTTCTTTAAGATGCGCCATGACCGCTATGGCCTGTACGGTCTTTCCCAGTCCCATCTCATCACCCAGAAGGGCGTGCTTCTGGTTTATTATGAATCTGGCTCCGAATTCCTGGTATTTACGCAGATGCGCGATCATGAGCGAAGACTTTAATTCCAGCGCATTTATAGCTTCCAGCACTTCTTCCGCTGCGGAGCCCGTGGTGTTTTTTTCCTCGGGCAATACTGTATCCGCAGTGATAACGGGAGCAGCCCCCTGTTTCACCGGCGGCTCTTTCGCAGCCTCATCAGCTGTGTCGTTTTTCTTAAGTCCGCTGCCAAGAGACCTGATGCGCTCCGCTGCAGCTTCCCTCATCTGTCTTATCTTCTCGGCAAAATCCATATCATTTCCTCTTAAGCAGTCCCTGGGCAAAGACTCCCGCCAGCGCCAGCAGGGCCACAGCCGCCAGCCATACCAGCTGGGGCAGGTTTATGAATGCGTCTATATCGGCGGGGATAAGCGGCAGGATACTGCGCAGGAAATAGACCGCCCCGTATGCGCCAAGTATTGATGTTATCAGCACCACCACCACTCGCTCGGATTTTACCACCAGCCAGGCGATAAGCCAGGCGATCGCGCCGCCTGCAACTATGGCAAATATGGGATATACTACCTCGGGCAGATTCAGCTTCTGTGCCAGCATCTCCGATAATACAGCCGAAAGATTCTCCCTTGCAAAATGATATGCTGCCATGAATACGCCCACCCTTACAAAAGTCCAGGACAGCACGGCGCAAACGATAGCCGCTATAAGCTGTATGATAAGCTTTGTACCGTTATCCAGCTTTAAAAGATCCAGATACGGTTCCACACGTGAAAAACCAACGGCAAAACCTATCATGGCCAGGGCCAGATGATAGACCTTATAACCGCTGAAGCATATAAATCCCGCTGCCACACAAAGCAGCGCATAGATCAGTATCATATTCTGTTCTGAGAAAAAAACGGTCATCCTTCTACTCCTATGACTGCAGTGACTGATTTCTCCGGGCTCATTATCAGGGTATCCATAAGGCTTAAGCCTATCAGCCTTGAGGGATTCAGTATCTCAAATATGCCCTTCTGGTTCTCCAGGGCATAATCCCCGTATCCCGGACTGAAGCGCCTGTGCAGGCTGCAGCCTTCCGCTTCTGCCTCTTCTCTGAGCCTGTCATTCAGCTCATCGCAGACGGCTTCTATGGCAGCCGCCCCTGCAGCCTGCAGAAGCGCCGCGTCTGCCAGTGATCGGATCTTTGCCCTGCCAAGTTCCCGGTCAAAAGCCGCCCCTATGGTAGCTGCAAAAACATAGATTTCCTCACAGCCCTTAAGATTGTCATACAGCTGTGAACTGTGTACGGCGCCGTAAGGCATCTGTATGCCGTCCTCCCCGAAAAAGCTTACGGGATAGCGGCAGTATACAGCCTTACCGGCTATCAGTCCTCGCACCTTCTTAATGGTCTCTTCTATCAGTTCATCACCGGCCATTATGGCTTCACGGCTGTATCCTAAATACCGGGCCACCTCACGGCCCGGTATAATAAGTTTATCACTGTCTGCTATATATGTCTTTACGGTATATCCCATATATCAGCTCTTTTTGCAGGAAGGAACTATCTCTGACAGATTCTCCTGTATCTTTGCAGCCACATCCGGCTTGTTCATGGTATAGATATGTATATGGTCAACTCCGTTTGCCAGCAGATCCAGTATCTGATCGGTAGCATAAGCTATGGCTGCCTGCTTTAAGGCTGCAGGTTCATGGCCGAAACGGTCTAAGAGCGCCACATAACGCCTGGGTATGAATGCCTGGGAAAGCTTGATTATCCTGGCCATCTGTTTTGCATTGGTAACGGGCATGATACCGGCTATTACAGGTACCATAACGCCCGCATCACGCAGACGGTACAGATAATTATAAAAGATGTTGTTATCGAAGAACATCTGGGTGGTAAGAAATTCACAGCCCGCATCCACCTTTTTCTTCATGTTAAGGATATCGGTCTTAAGATCTTCCGCTTCCGGATGTTTTTCCGGATAGCAGGCGCCGCCTATGCAGAAATCCCCGTATTTTTTAATAACCGGGATAAGTTCACTGGCGTGCTTGTAGATCCATTCATCGGTGCTCTCCACTCCTTCGGGCAGATCGCCGCGAAGCGCCAGGATATTCTCAACGCCCACCGCCTTTAAGCTCTCCACCTGGTCCCTGATGGTCTCCTCGGAGGCATTAACACAGGTCAGATGAGCCAGGGCAGTCACGCCGCTCTTTTCGATGTTTGCGGCTATATCCGTAGTATATTTCCTGGTCGATCCGGCAGCACCGTAGGTCACGCTCATGAAATCCGGCTTAAGTGCAGCCACTTCATTAGTTGACTTTACCACGCTGTCGTATACTTCGCTGGTCTTGGGCGGGAACACCTCAAGGGATAAGGTGGGTATTCCGGTATTGAGTATTGTTGATATTTTCATATTCTAATTCCTTCTGTTATAAGATCCTTCGTCGCTGCGCTCCTCAGGATGACATGAGCGGACACGTACTTCATCCTTAGGATGACAAAAATTTCTGTCATTCTGAGGGCTTTAGCCCGAAGAATCTTTAGTATCTTTTTTTCTCGTATTTCAATCTTGTGCTCAGTGTATTACGTATCCTTGCGATGCGTGCATCCGCACTGTCTTTCTGGGGTTCCATCCCCAATGACATCTCGATGGAAGTAAGACTCCTGTCATCCAGCTGCTCATGCACTTTATGCAGCACTTCCAGCTGCTCCGCCGGTTCTTCCGCATCAAGAAAGGCCATAAGCGCCGGATTTACCTGTGTATTTGAATCGGCCATAAGTCCTCCTTATTTTTTCTTTTTCTTCTTGGAAGAATTTCCTGAGGAACTGTTACTGCTGCTGTTTTCTGCTGCAAGCTTTTCTGCTTTTTCTGCCTTTGCCGCTGCCTTTGCAGGACTCATGCCGTCTTCGGAAGGAAGAGCATAGCGCTGCTCTACCATGTGCTTCTCTTCATAGCAGTTGAATACGAATTTTATCTCGCCTTCCTCCATCTTGGGAGTGATAAGGCTGACAACGGGAACCACGATAAGACCTGCTATCATCGCTGCAGCACCTGCATTGATGGGGCTCTGGATGAACTTGGTAGCAGGGAAAAGATTAAGTACCGTGATGCCTATAGCTACAACAAAACAGCTCCATACGGATGCACGGGTAACGCCCTTCCAGTACAGACCGTAAAGGAAAGGAGCCAGGAATGCACCTGCCAGCGCGCCCCACGAAATACCCATCAGCTGTGCGATAAGTGCAGGGGGCTTAAGAGCCATAACTACGGAAAGCACGATAAAGATTATAAGGAATATCCTCATGGTGATAAGCTGTTTCTTATCATCCATCTTCTTGACCACATTATCCTTAAGCAGGTCTATGGTTATGGTTGAGGAAGATGTAAGTACCAGTGAAGCCAGTGTGGACATGGATGCGGAAAGCACCAGCATGATCACAACGCCTATCAGTATATCAGGCAGGGTTGAAAGCATTGAAGGGATAACGCTGTCGTAGAGCACTCCGCCCTGATCATTTCTTGCCACAACATCGTCAAAAAGTCTGCCGAAACCGCCAAGGAAATAGCAGCCGCAGGAAATGATAACTGCGAATACGGTTGAAATGATGGTACCGGTCTGTACTGCCTTCTCATCACGGATGGCATAGAATTTCTGCACCATCTGGGGAAGTCCCCAGGTTCCAAGAGATGTAAGTATAACTACGCCCAGCAGATTTAAGGGATCGGGTCCGAAGAAACTGGTGAAAAGTCCCTGGCTTTCCTGAAGCGCCGGAGCCGTAACTGCCGGATCTGTGGGGATCAGTGAAAGCTCCTTAAGTGCATTAAGGAAACCGCCCTGTCCGTTAAGTATGGAAACTATAACGGCTATGATACCGAAGATCATTATGATACCCTGGATGAAGTCGTTAATGGCTGTAGCCATATAACCGCCCAGGATAACATATACACAGGTAAGACCTGCCATTGCGATAACACAAATGGAATAATCGATATTAAACGCCATGCCGAAAAGCCTTGATAAACCGTTATATACAGATGATGTATAAGGGATCAGGAATACGAAAGAAATAATAGCGGCTACAATACGCATAGCCTTTGAATGATAACGCTTGCCGAAGAAATCGGGCATGGTCTTTGCATCCAGGAACTTGGTCATTATCCTTGTGCGGCGTCCCAGAACGACCCATGCAAGCAGTGAACCTATAAAGGCGTTTCCTATACCTATCCAGGTAGTTGCAACACCGTATTTGTAACCAAACTGTCCGGCGTAACCCACGAATACAACGGCCGAAAAGTATGAAGTACCGAAAGCAAAAGCCGTAAGCCAGGGTCCTACCTTACGCCCGCCCAGCACGAAGTCATTCACATTGGTCGAATGCTTCCTCGAATAGAGCCCCACCGCTATCATGATCCCGAAGAATATGACCAGCAGCAATACCTTTTCTAACATTTTACAATTTCCTCCTATTTATTTAAGATCCTTCGCTTCGCTCAGGATGACACCCGGGGGGCATTCCTCTCAGGATGATACTTTAGATCATTCCTCTCAGGATGATACTTTAGATCATTCCTCTCAGTATGACACTCGGAGTCATTTAGATGAGTATAGCGCTTATGGATCTTTATTTCTAATTTGATGCGTATTTTACTATCAGGGTCTCAAGGCTTAACTTGTCGCTCATACGCCCGCTCTTGACGGCTTCCTCGGCATCCACGCAGTCTGCCAGCGCATTTTTTAATTCTTCCATGGTAAAACGCGACGCCAGCCTCTCATTTACCGGTATAGCTTTATCACTTATACCAAGCACCTTTGCCACCCTGGCCTGATCGATGCCTTTGGCACGCATGCTCTTTATCAGCAGAAGTCTGTTAAACTGTTTTGTAAGAAGTATTATGATCCCCATAGGCTGGGTCTTCAGCGCCATAAGCTCATAATACTTATCAAGAGCGACTCTTCTTCTCTTCTCCGCTATGGCGTTTGTGAGGTCGAATACATGCTCTTCCAGCCGGGGACTGACGATAGCATCAACATCTTCACGGCTTATCATCTCTTTACCTTCCGTGTAGCATACCAGCTTCTCCAGTTCCACGCTGATATCCTGCATCTCCCTACACATAG
>CAMVRS010000014.1 GCA_947169935.1 uncultured Lachnospiraceae bacterium | reverse complement strand
GGAATGGAGCCTAAGCAGAAGCTTAAGATGATGCTGATAGAGCACGGCTTTGGTGCCGTGATATCTGCCGTAACAGGAACGCTGGTAAGCATAGGTATAAGCTATGTTTTCATAAAGAAACTTATTACAGAGGGTGCGGAGAACAATTACGTATATGTCTGGCCGGTTGGGGCGGCAGTATTGATCGTGGCGCTGATACTCGGCACGGTGGCAGTGGCAAATTATAAGGAATGGAAGGATTCTATGGAAACCTCAGGAATGAAGAAATAACAGCAATGTCATCCTGAATAATGAAGAAATAACAGCGGTGTCATCCTGAGGAGCGCAGCGACGAAGGATCTTTTCGAGGAAATATTCTTATGAAAATATTAATGGTAGAAGATGATGAAAACCTTGCGACGGCCCTGGGCTGGTCGCTTAAGAGCGAGGACTTTGAGGTGTACCGCGCGGCGTGCCTTGAAGAGGCCAAACAGCTGCTTGATAAAGAGGAGCCTGATCTGGTGCTTCTTGATGTGATGCTGCCGGACGGGGAAGGATATGAGTTCTGCGAATATATAAGGAAAAAGGACGCCAGGCTTCCGGTGATATTCCTTACGGCGCTTGACGGGGAAAGCCAGGTGGTAAAGGCTTTCGGTGCAGGGGCAGATGATTATGTGACTAAGCCTTTCAGGACAGCAGAACTGATGGCCAGGATACGTTCCAAGCTGCGGGGCAGGGAGATGAAGGGCGGCCTCCATCTGGATGAGAACAGGCTGTGTCTCAGAAGAAAGGATGAGCGCATAGACTTAAGCCCCAATGAATACCGCCTGCTTAAGCTCTTTATGGAACATGCGGGAGAGGTGGTAAGCCGTGAGCAGATAATGAAGAGCATTATGGATACCGGCGAATATGCGGATCCCAACGCCGTATCGGTGTATGTAAAGCGCCTGCGGGAAAAGCTCAAAGACGAAGAGGGAAAAGACCCCATACAGACTGTGCGCGGTGAAGGTTACCGCTGGGAGGAACAGGGATGATAAAGCGTGAAGAGGCATTATACTGCCTGTATTCTTTTATCGCCATGGCAGTACTGATAGTACTGTGGCTGGTCATTGGTTTTGAGGCGTACTGGGTGCTGCCGGTATTTCTGGTACAGATCATCATCGGCTTCACGGGTATATGGCGGGTGTATAAAAAAGCTTCCGTAACCGAGCAGCTGCTGAGCGCCATGAGGGAAGATTATGTAGGGTGGCGGCCGGATAAAAAAGAAGAAGCTCTGTTTCTTAAAGACAGCGTATTTGCCCGCCAGCTTGAAGAGATGAAGGAGATAGGGCGTATCCTGGCGGATAAGGAAGATAAGCGGGAAGCCGACATGAAGTGGCTAAAGGACCTGATGAGCGATATCACCCATCAGATGAAAACGCCGCTGGCTGCGCTGGAAGTCTATATCGACATTTTCAAAAAAGAGATGGCAAAGCATATGCCGGAGAGCGCGGAGCTTTCAGAACGTGCGCAGCGGTCAATGGAAAAGATACGCTGGCTGGTAACGGGACTGCTTAAGATAGCGCAGCTTGAATCCGGCAGCTATGTGATGGAAAGGGAGCCTGCTCCGCTTAAGGATACTCTTGAAAAAAGTATTCATGCGTTGAAGACTATCCTGGATGCGCGGAAGCTTAAGGTACGCATATCCACTCACGGAGATGAGGAAGTTAAGCTGGACCAGGATAAGGACTGGCTGCAGGAAGCCTTTCAGAACATCATAAAGAATGCGGCGGAATATGCCTTTGAGGAAAGTACTGTTGATATAGATATAAAGGCAACGCCCATGGCCGTGACGGTCACCGTGACGGATCAGGGAGAGGGCATAGAGCCTTCCGAACTGCCAAAGATATTCAACCGTTTCTACAGGGCTAAGCATGCGAACGGTGAGCGCGGCAGCGGCGTGGGAATAGGCCTGGCCCTGGCAAAGCAGATAATAGAAGCCCATGACGGAGTCATAACGGCCAAGAGTAAGACAGGAGAAGGATCATACACCAGTATATCGAGCTGTTTTCTGATACATGAAAAGGCACTGCAATGAGAGAAGACCCCTATGTCAATCTGAGTTTTTTCCCGTGTCATCCTGAGCGAAGCGAAGGATCTTTGATAGAGAAAACTGCCCCATGTCATCCTGAGCGAAGCGAAGGATCTTATAATACAGAGAGGAGTAACGAATATGAGTTATCTTGAAGTAAACGGCCTTACAAAGGTATACGGAAGCGAAGAAACCAAGGTGGTGGCACTGGACCACGTGAGTTTCAGTGTTGAGAAAGGGGAATTCGTGGCCATAGTGGGTGCCAGCGGATCCGGCAAATCCACGTTGTTATCATTACTGGGCGGCGTGGATTCGGCGACCTTTGGCAGCGTGGTGCTGGACGGGGAAGACGTGCACAGCATGAAAGCAAAGCAGCGCGCGGAATTCCGCAGGAGAAAGATCGGTTTTATATTCCAGGAATACAACCTTATCCCTGTGCTTAATGTGGAAGAAAACATCGAGATCCCGGTACGCCTGGACGGCATACGCATGAAAGAGGAAAATATGACGAAGCTCCTTATTATGCTGGGGCTGGAAGAGCGCCGTTATCATATGCCGGAGGAATTGTCCGGCGGCCAGAAACAGAGAGTGGCAATAGGCAGGGCCTATGCCCATCACCCGGCCCTGATACTCGCGGATGAGCCTACCGGTAATCTGGATAAAGCTACGGGCATGGAGATAATGACTCTGCTCCGCAGCTCGGCAAGGAAGTTCTCCCAGACCATGATACTGGTTACGCATGATGAGAGCATAGCTGCGATGGCCGACCGTATCATTACCATATCGGACGGAAAGATCGTGTCGGATGAAGTGATAAAGAACGCTGTCAGCGAAGAGTAAAGGTTCAATATGAAGGAGTTTCCCTAAAGATGTGTAAATTCTGATTGTTGTTTAAAGGACCGGCGGTAAAAAGGAGTAGAATACAGAAAATTACCGCCAAGAGAGACCGAAATTAATGAAAAACAAAGTGCTATGGCGGTAAAAAGAGAAAAAACGCCCAAAAATACCGCCGGAAAGTGCCCAAAAGTATGAAAAACAAAGGGTTTTGGCAGTAAAATGAAGGAAAAACAGGGAAAATACCGCCAAGAGAGACTGAAATTAATGAAAAACAAAGTGTTATGGCGGTAAAAATAAGGAAAATACAGAAAATTACCGCCGGAAGGGAGATGGGGATAAAATTAGACGCTGATAATATGAGAATGGCCGGCTTTTGCCGGCCATTCATTTCTTCAGTTTTGTGTCAGGTGTTCCTGATTATCTTGGATAATTCGCGTTGAATTTATTTTTTCATCTTAAGGGGGGCATCCGCAGGATATCCGCCCTTTAATTTTTGCATACCGCGCTGGACGGCGTCTTTGGATTCCTTCCAATCGGCGTCCGCATTACGGTAGTCAAACTTCTCGATAAGCCAGTTTACATCTTCCTGCAGGCGGTCCAGGTTCTTCTGCATAAGAGGGAATATCATCTCATAAAAGGCGTCCAGCTGGGGGCCGCTTAATTTGGAATCGGCAGCAGCACAAAGATCGCCGAAGTGGGTTATGCAGAAGCCTTTGCTTGCAGCAACACGGCTGCGGAAATTATCATCATCCCTGAACATTACGAAGAAAGTATCGATGTAGCGGGCGTAGATCTCCGCCGAATGTCGGCATACATAGCAGGAATCCTCGCGGGAGCGCACCCAGTCTACGATGCTGTTGGAAGCGGTCTTGCCTTTCAGTTTATCGGCCAGACTTACCTTGCCGGGGCGGAAACGCTTGATTTCATTATTCAGGTCGTTCCGGGTCTTCATAAAATGGGTTTTTAAGATCCAGCCGTTGCCTAAAGTGTTTCCGTAATCGAACATCTTCTTGAAGTGTTCGCGGCAGAAGCCCTGGGCATCCGTCAGTGCGCGTACATCGCTTTCCATATAGGAGGCGCAGCTTCCCAGGACAAAATCCAGTGAATCCTGCTCCAGAGACCTTTCCACAAAGCAGAAAGGACATTCATCCCCTGCATTAACGGCATCATTTAAAGGTATAGTATATAACTGTTCTTTCATATAGAACTCTCCTGTCTTTATTCGCGGCATTACACCACCGCTATGTTATCACAGCGTATGGCGGCCCGTCAATTTTCTTCTTGAAGATTATCCGTCTATGTGATATTATAAACAGAATTCATTGACGGAGAGGTTTGAAGATGGACTCTTACATGGAGCACCTGGTTAAGAAGAATACTGAGCCCAAGGATCTGGCGCTCAGATTCGGCTGCATCGCTTTTATCGTGGTGGGAACCCTTGTGGCGTTTTTCTTTGTGCCGGCCCTCAGCATAATCGTAGGTCTGGGTCTGGCGATGCTCTATCGCTATGTTATTTTCCCCCTTACAGATGTTGAATATGAATACTTATACTGTGATAAGAGTATCACGGTCTCCAAGATAATGGCGAAAGAGAAGCGCAAGGATCTTGAGACTTTTGATATTGACAAGATGGAGATCCTGGCTCCCGCAAATTCCTACAGGCTGGGAGAGTATAAAAACAGGGACCTCAAAGAGACAGCATACTGGAGCATGGACAAGACAAAGGAAGAACCGCCCTATGCAATGATCTATGAGGGTGGCCGCAAGATCCTGCTTGACTTGCCGCAGGAATTTGTTAAGATGGTACAAAATAACGCGCCCAGAAAAGTATTTTTCGATTGAATTCGGGCGCCGCACCCCGTATAATAAAACAGTATTAAGAAAGGAGATGTTATGGGACAGATCATAGGTGATGGTATTACGTTTGATGATGTTCTGCTGGTACCGTCGTATTCGGAAGTAATACCCAATCAGGTCGATCTCTCAACCTATCTTACAAAAGAGATCAAACTGAACATTCCCGTCATGAGCGCGGGCATGGATACTGTAACGGAACACCGTATGGCTATTGCAATGGCCAGACAGGGGGGCATAGGAATAATCCATAAAAATATGAGCATTGATGCTCAGGCTGATGAGGTGGATAAGGTAAAGCGTTCCGAGAACGGAGTCATTACCGATCCTTTTTCACTTTCACCGGATCATACATTGGCAGATGCGGATGCTCTTATGGGCAAGTACCGCATAAGCGGCGTTCCCATTACCGAGGGACGTAAGCTGGTCGGTATCATCACTAACCGCGATCTTAAATTCGAAACAGATTTCAATAAAAAGATAAGAGAGTCTATGACCAGCGAGAATCTGGTCACCGCAAAGGAAGGCATTACACTTGAGGAGGCTAAGAAGATCCTGGCTGCATCCCGCAAGGAAAAACTTCCAATTGTAGATGATGATTATTCATTAAAGGGACTCATAACCATCAAGGATATTGAGAAGGCTATCAAGTATCCTCTGGCAGCAAAGGATGCACAGGGCAGACTGCTCTGCGGCGCAGCAGTCGGTATCACCGCCAATGTGCTTGACCGTGTATCTGCACTGGTTAAGGCAGGCGTGGATGTAGTAGTATTGGATTCCGCTCACGGCCATTCACAGAATGTTATCAACTGTGTAAAGATGGTTAAGGAAGCTTTCCCCAAGCTGCAGCTTATCGCAGGTAATGTGGCAACGGGACAGGCTACAAAGGATCTTATAGAAGCAGGAGTAGATGCCGTTAAGGTTGGTATAGGACCCGGTTCCATCTGTACGACACGTATAGTGGCCGGTATCGGCGTACCCCAGGTTACAGCCATCATGGATTCCTATGCAGTGGCAAAGGAGTACGGCATACCGATCATCGCAGACGGCGGTATCAAATATTCGGGCGATATCACCAAGGCTCTTGCAGCCGGCGGCAGCGTATGTATGATGGGTTCCATCTTTGCAGGCTGCGATGAGAGCCCCGGAACCTTCGAACTTTTCCAGGGCCGTAAGTATAAAGTATACCGCGGCATGGGCTCTATCTCCGCTATGGAGAACGGCAGCAAGGACAGATATTTCCAGGAGAATGCAAAGAAGCTGGTTCCCGAAGGCGTTGAAGGACGTGTTGCATACAAGGGTACGGTTGAAGATACCGTATTCCAGCTGATGGGCGGATTAAGATCCGGTATGGGATATTGCGGGGCAAAGGACATAAAAACCTTGCAGGATACCGGAAGATTTATTAAAATATCAGCAGCATCACTTAAGGAGAGTCATCCTCACGATATTCAGATCACGAAAGAGGCACCTAATTACAGTGTAGATGACGATTGAACTTAAAAAGCCGCAAGGATGCGGCAGAGAGGGGGGTATCATGAAACACATTCTGGTGGTGGATGAAGACAGGACGATACTGGAGATCGTCAAGAACACGCTCAGCAGTACTTATAAGGTTACGGAGATGGTTACCGGACCGCAGGTATTGCAGTTCCTGACTACTACGATCCCCGATCTGATCCTGATGGAGGTTCAGCTTACGGTTATGGACGGTTTTGAGCTTATAAACCGTATCCGTAATAATGAGGCAACCAAGAGGATCCCTATCGTATGTATGTCCAAGAGGGATGTTGAGCTTGAGAACAGATGCAGGACGGTTGCGGCTGACTTTATCATTAAGCCTTTCATACCCAGTGCAATGCTGCAGACGATCAACGATACCATTGCTTCCATAGACCAGCAGCGCAGTCTGGGTGGTATGATGCAGGGTAATAATGCCGAATATGTCGATCCGTCCCAGAGGGATGTGCTCACCGGACTTCTTGATTGGAATGCGGCAGTTCAGATAATCGATCACAGGCTTAACAGCAACTACAGCGGCAGCCTTTTCATGATAGACCTTGATAATTCCAAGGCTTTCGCAGATGTTTACGGATCCCAGTCAAGCGAAATGGTGCTCCAGATGGCGGCAAGGACGGTTCAGGAGAATACCGATTCCGATGATGTGCTCTGCCGCGTATTCGGAGACGTATTCATGATATTCTTCAGCGGCATAACAGACCGCCAGACTTTAAAGCAGAAGGCAGAGACTCTTATCTCTGAGTTTGCCTGGAAGCTTTCCGAGGGACGTTTCGATGCAAATACTTCCCTTTCGATCGGTATCGGCATAGCACCCGAGGATGCAAGGGATTTCGTACATCTTTATTCCATGGCTGATAAAGCTCTGTATTTTGTAAAGCAGAGCGGAAAAGGAAGCTATCACTTCTACTCCAAGGAAGGTGATGGCGGAAACGGCAACAATGTCGATCTTTGGAGCCTTCAGACTAATTTCAGCAGCGTTATTCCCGATAAGGGAGCTTATCTGCTGGATATAAGAGGTTTCCAGTATGTATATAATTTCCTGCACCGCAGGGCAGAGCGTGGTTCCATCGATGCGCGCATGGTTCTCTTCACTCTGGCTCCCGATCAGGGGTATCTGCCCAAGAAGGAAGAGTTGGAGAAAGCAGTGGAGCGCCTGGACCAGGCATTATATTCCACACTGCGCCGTGGAGACGTTTCCACCCAGTATTCAGGCCGCCAGGTACTGGTGATCCTGCTGGATATCACCGCAGAGGCCTGCGCTACCGTGGTACAGAGAGTTGCCATCAACTACGAGAAGATGGATCCTCAGGGCCGCATACATCTGCTTTACGAGACCGTGGAGCTGGGTGCAGACATCATAGCTGCAAAGGCAGCCCTGGATGCCACCAAATAATCAGTTCACAATTTAAACACCGAATCTGCACAATATGTCCACTTTCTGAACAGGAAGTGGACATATTTTTTTTGTACCATAAGTTCAGTCGGATACGGGAGCGGTCCTTTGGCCCTTACCCCCAATAAGGATAGAAAGGGCCTCCCGTTATCCGGGTGAATTATAATTATAAATATGCTCCCCCTCCTTTTGAGATCAGTAACGGGGTCAGACCTTATGGGAATGCAGTCCTAAGGCCTGACCCCATTACTATGTCCGGGGCTGTTGACTTTTTGAAATTTAGGTATATAATATACTTTGTAATACAAAGTATATAGGTGTATATATGAATGACGGATTTGAACGGCAATTAAAAAAAGGTGTTCTGGATATGCTGGTACTGCAGCTTTTATCGGAAGGGGCCAAATACGGCTATCAGCTGATACAGGAGCTTAAGCAGCGCAGTGACAGTGTATTCAGCTTAAAAGACGGAACGCTGTATCCCATACTGTACCGTTTGGAAGACAGCGGTTTTGTAGAGAGCAAATGGAGCACATCGGAAGGCCGGCAGGTCCCCAGGAAGTATTACGAGATCACAAAAGAGGGTATCAATGCCCTTAAGGAAATGCGGGAAGCCTGGAGCAATATTAATACAGGTATCTCGCAGATCATGAAAGGAGAAGACCAATGACAGCAGAACAGTATGTAAATGATATCAGCAGCAGGATAAAATGCAGCGGGACGCGGCGCAAGGAGATAAAAAAAGAACTTATGTCCGAAATAAATGCGCATATCGAAGAGGGGATGAGTCTTGAAGAGGCACTGAGCCAGATGGGCACCGCAAGCGATGTGGCAGACGGTTATAATGATAATATGCCTGAATCCGAAAAAAAGAAATATTCTGCGGGACGCACACTTACGCTGCTGATCCCCATATGCCTGTTCCTGTTCATACTTATAGGCGGCGTGATATTTGTGATCCCCAGACAGAAGGATATCTCACAGAGCAAATACTTCAGCCGGGACGAGGTGGTATCTCATTTACAGAAGGACATCGGACTGCTTAATTCGGGTGATTATGAAAATCTCCGTGCCGGATCCTCCGAGGCAATGAAGAATGTGCTTAAAGACGGACTTATGGAGTCTATACAGCAGCAGACCGGCGGTGACTGGGGCAGCTTTGTTTCCTTCGGGGAAGATCAGATCGTTGAGCTGAGCCAGGCCGGACAGCTTTATGCGGTTGCTGAAATAAAGGCAGAATATGAGAAGATATCAGTGACTTACCGCATCACTTATGATAAGGATATGATGTTATCAGGGCTTTATGTGAGATAAGAAGGTACTGAGATCTGAAAAAAGAGATCAAAAAGGGACAGCTCCTGTGGACTGATAGTCCGGGCTGTCCCTTTATGTATACTATTCCTGAGGGCCTGTTTCTATAAGAACCTCATGTCATCCTGAGGGCGTCAGAATTAACCCATGTCATCCTGAGGGCGCCAGCCCGAAGGATCTTAGATCAGATCTGCTATATCGATATTCTCTCCGGTAAGACCTACATAAGCGCCGTCTTTAGCTTCAGCGGATTCAGCGTGAGCCAGCAGCCACTTGTTGCATGCGGTCATCCATTTATCTTCCTCATTATGTGCCTTAAGAGCGGGGACGGCACCGTTTGTTCCCTTGGGAAGAACGATGGCTACCTTAAAGCCTGCGCCCTTGCTTGCTGAGCAGGGAGCATAATGAAGGCTGGTCTCATAAACTTCAACAACCTGTCCCTTCTTAGCCAGGAAAGCCTTTACCTTGGAGGTGTCAAGCTTGCCGTCTACGATATCGTCAGCCTTAGCCAGCAGCAGGATGAAATCGGTGGAGCCGATGTTCAGCTCGCTGTCACGATGATACTCAAGGCAGTTGAGCTTGGTGTTGTGGCCGTTGCAGTAACCGATCTGGATGGGCATGCCGCCGTAAGCATTGTTCTGCAGTACGCCGAAATCACAGGTGTATTCCAGGGGAGCGCAGCTCATTACATACTCAACGCCATCGGGAAGAGGAGTTGCTTCGTCAAGAGCTTTTACAAGACATGACGTATCATAACCAAGTACTTTGCCGTAAGGCTTGAATTCAGGGTCATTTACAGAATAGATCTTCATTTTAACACCTCCGTGATAGGATAGATTTTTTATTAACATAGCATAAATATGCATATCTTACAAGCGGATAAATTAAGGTGTAAACCTTGAAAAATATAGCTTTCTGGCATATAATCTTATAGTCCTTCGATTCTTCGCAAGAGGCTGCGCAAGCGGCTTGTCTGTGTCCGGTTCCAAACATAGAGATGCGCTGTGAACACGAGACAGTCGGGGGACATTTTGCAATAAAAATACCTGTATGATTGTTTAATATATATAACCGGAGGATCAGATCGATGTCTGAAAATATAGAAAAGCGTATAGGTGCCCTGGTCGATACGATCCTTAGGGATTATGAGGGCGGCAAGGATATAGACAGGGAGCTGAATTTTGACCAGCCTGATAAGGACGTGATCGTCGATATGCTGGACAAGATCAAGAAGCTGGTATTCCCCGGCTATTTTAAGAACAGGGCGATGAAGGTATATACGCCGCGTAATGATACTACCATGCTGGTGGAGGATATTCTTTTCTATCTCCAGAAGCAGCTTGTGATAGTCCTTCGTTATCAGGAAAGCTTAAAGGAGGCTTCCGATGAGGAGATAAGGGAGAAAGCAGAGGAAACAGCCTTTGCGTTTATGGAGAAGATCCCTCATATCAGGGAATATGTGGAGACGGATGTGCAGGCATCCTTTGACGGTGATCCCGCGGCCTTTTATAAGGACGAGATCATCTTTTCCTACCCCGGTCTTTATGCGATCTTTGTAAACCGTGTGGCGCATGAACTGTATCTTCTTGGAGTGCCGCTGATACCCCGTATCATGACGGAGCATGCTCATTCGCTCACAGGCATAGATATAAACCCCGGTGCCACTATAGGAAAGTATTTCTTTATCGACCACGGTACCGGCATAGTTGTGGGCGAAACAACCGTGATAGGCGACAATGTAAAGATATATCAGGGCGTGACATTAGGCGCCGCATCCACCAGGGGCGGCAGGAGCCTTAATAACAAAAAGCGCCACCCTACTATAGAGAATAATGTGACTATATATTCGGGAGCTTCCATACTGGGAGGCGATACAGTGATAGGAGAGGGAGCTGTGATAGGCGGTAACTGTTTCATCACCAAATCCATCCCGGCCGGAGCCAAGGTATACATACGCAGCCAGGAGCTGACCTATAAGTATGCCGACGAAAAGAAGGAAATGAGCGTTCCTCTTGATGAGGAAGGCAGCTGGTTCTACGTGATCTGATGGCAAGAATAATAGGTAACAAAATACAACATTGGCAGGTGATGGCAGTAGTGCTTGCGGTTTTTGATGCTGTAGTACTTAATCTGTCCTTTTTTCTTGCACTCCTTTTGCGTTTTGACTTTAATGTATCCACGATCCCTTCAGATTATCTGACGCCTTATCTTCAGTTTACACTCATATATATGGCAGCGGGACTGGTAGTTTATGGATTGTGCGGTCTGTATTCTGCCATGTGGCGTTATGCGTCGTTTATGGAGCTGGAACGTATCGTATTATCCGCAGCCATCTGTTTTGTGATCCATGTTGTAGGCATCACGCCTTTCGTCATACATGCGTCTGATGAATTTTTCCATATGCCCTGGTCATATTATTTTGTGGGCATCATGGTACAGTTCATGATGACCATGGCGGCACGGTTTTCTTACAGGTTCATACTGCTGGTCAAGGATCACAAGGGGGCGAATGACGGGGATTTCCATCCGGTAATGCTTATAGGCGCCGGATCTGCCGGAAGGGCAATCATCCGCGAGATGAGGCGTTTTGGTCACGGACATGACCGCATAGCTGTAATAATCGACGATGATAAGAATAAGTGGAAGCGTTCCATAGACGGCATACCGATAGCCGGAGGCCGGGATACGATACTTGAGAATGTAAGCCGTCATCATATCGAAAAGATCTACATAGCCATTCCTTCCGCCACTGCGGATGATCTGAAAGAGATACTCAATGTCTGCAAGGAAACGGATTGCTCTCTTAAGATGCTTCGCGGCATGTATCAGATGGTGGACGAGGACCGTATCACCGTTAACGATCTGAAAGATGTGTCAATAGAGGATCTGCTGGGACGTGAACAGATCAGGGTAGATATGCAGGAGATCTACGACTTTATCAATGATAAGGTCATACTGGTGACCGGAGGCGGCGGATCTATCGGTTCCGAGCTTTGCCGCCAGGTGGCAAGACATGCTCCCAGGCAGCTCATCATCTTTGATGTATATGAGAATAATGCATACAATATACAGCAGGAGCTTATGCGTGATCATCCGGATCTGGATCTTAAGGTGGAGATCGGTTCGGTACGTGATTCCAGAAGGCTCATGCAGCTGTTTTCATATTATAAGCCCCAGGTGGTATATCATGCAGCTGCGCATAAGCATGTGCCGCTTATGGAAGGCAGCCCTTCGGAGGCTATAAAGAACAACGCTATAGGTACTTACAAGACGGCCTATGCCGCCATGATGAACGGCGTTAAGCGTTTTGTGCTCATAAGTACCGACAAGGCCGTAAACCCCACCAACATAATGGGAGCCAGCAAGCGCCTGTGCGAGATGGTTGTCCAGACTTTTGATGCCAAGATAAAAGCGGGCAGGGCATCCGATCTTAAAGCTCTGTATTCACATCTGAGTGACGGGGAAGAATTTAAGTCTGATATAAAGCCTGTTACAGAATATGTGGCTGTGCGTTTCGGAAACGTACTTGGGTCCAACGGCAGCGTGGTACCGCTGTTTAAGGAGCAGATAGCCCAGGGCGGACCTGTTACCGTTACACATCCGGATATCATAAGATACTTCATGACCATTCCGGAGGCAGTAAGTCTTGTTATGCAGGCAGGCACCTATGCTGATGGAGGAGAGATATTTGTCCTGGATATGGGCAGCCCCGTGAAGATAGATACACTGGCGCGAAATCTTATCCGCCTTTCAGGCCTTAAGCCGGATGTGGATATAAAGATAGTCTATACCGGCCTGCGTCCGGGTGAGAAGATGTTCGAAGAGAAGCTTATGGCTCAGGAAGGCCTTAAGACTACGCCCAACAAGCTGATACATATTGGCAATCCCGTGCCCTTTGATGAGGATGATTTCCTGCAGAAGTTAGAGGGCCTTATGGAAGCAGCCTGTGCAGGCAGCGACGATATAAAGCAGCGTGTGGCGGAAGTTGTGGATACCTATAAGCCGGAAGGCAATCAGTAAAATTAACCTGCCTTGTCATCCTGAGCGAAGTAACCCTGTCATCCTGAGCGCAGCGAAGGATCTTATTACATCAGGCAACAAAAAAATAATAGGAGAAAAAAGATGAAATTTTGGAAGAGAAAAGCTGCATTACTTATGACGGCTGTAATGCTGTCCGGCAGTTTTGCACAGACGGCGGTGTATGCAGCAGAGCCGGAGGGCGGGGAGGTTGTGGTATCTGATGATCAGGACGGAGTGACGGCTGAGGACTCCGATACCGATGAAGAAGAGGAAGCTGTCGATATAGTGATCCCTGATGATACGGATGAAAAGGCGGATAATGATGGTACATCAGACCATAGCGCTATGGATTCACAGCCGGGCATCACTGCGGATACCGCCAGTCTGACTCTTGTTAAAGGGCAAAAGTTCGTTCTGAGTAATAATAACTGGACCAGTTCAGATAAGAAGATTCTGGCCATAAGTAAAACAAAGGCAACTGCAAAGAAAGCCGGCACGGTTAAACTGATCCATAATGATCAGATTATCGATGTGACTGTTGTGGAGCCGTCATTTGAGAGTAAGACGGTTAAGATGATAGCAAATCATGAGAAGACGGTTTCTCTTAATAATGTTGCAGGGCTCAATGTACAGTATATCAGCCTGGCGCCTGATGTGGCTTATGTAGACGGAGACGGAAATCTCCTTGCTTTAAGCAAGGGCAGCGCTGTGATAAATGCATATGTTAACGGTGTGCAGTTCAAATACACAGTAAAGGTTGCAGATGTTGATACCACAAAGAAAGATTTCACAAATACCGTTGATCTTAAGCCGATGCAGAGTGTAAATATCAAGCTTAGCGGTTTCAAAGCGTCTAAGGCGGTATGGAAATCGGATACTATGGTTTCTGCTAATGAAGTGCCTAAGGGGTATGTTTTCGAGGATGCGGTGGTACGTATAAATAAAAAAGGCAGGATCACAGCCATAGGTGAAGGCACGACTGAACTTACCGCCAGCGGAGGCAGTACTGAGCCTGTTAAGATCACAATTCGTGTTTACGGCCCTTCTACTAAGGTGATGCATATATATGCAGGCGATACCAAACCGCTTAAGTTATACGGAGTAAAAGGAAATGTTGACTGGAAGCCGCAGATAGAAGGCGATGAGCTGGTTAAGGTTGAAAAGAATAAAGTTAAAGCAGGTACGACTCCGGGAATAACAACGCTTGACGCAGAAGTTGAGGGATTCAAATATACAGCGGTGATCTTTGTTATGGATGCCACGATACGAAACGAGGGCGTAAGCAAAAAAGGAAATAAATATACACTTGAAATGAATTCGGGAAGTACGTTACAGCTTGCATATATGGCTGTTTATCAGAATGTGATACTTAAGAGCAGCGACTGCAGCGTGGCCTATGCAGATGAGGATTGCATTATACATGCACGCAAGAAGGGCAGCGCAAAGCTCAGCGGAAAGATAAACGGAAAGGCTATTACGGTCACTGTGAAGGTAGAAGGAAATGACAAGCCGGATAAGGATCTTGAACTTCATTTAAAAGAATATGGATTTACTGTCTATGGATACGGTTCTGAAAGGTATTCCGATACGGACAAGTCGGTTTATCAGAATCTGCCTAAACCGTATAAGGTATTATGGCATGCCAAATTGCCTAATCCCGAATTACCGGCTGAGAATCTTGCATATGTACGTCTGGTAGAGATAGAAGATGAGATGGTATCCATGGATGTATTCTACAGCGTCTATAACGGCGTTAATATGGTATGTAATATTGAGGAGGCTCACGAAATATTTGCCATGTTAATGGAACATCCTTATTATGAAAATGGGGAGGGAAGCGGACCATTCTACTATTTCCCGCCTTATTCCCAGTATATCAAATATGATTTCGCTGACTTTTATTAAGGGGCAGGATAGGTAAAGATCTGTTTACAGCTATTGAATGAAAGGCGTGGCTTCGGCCGCGCCTTTTGCTTATCGTTGAGCTTTCCACATGACAATATATCTGTTGACAGATATATCTGTTAACAGATATAATTTATGGAGATATGATCAGGAGGTGTAGTATGAGGATCGATCAGTTTTTAAAGGATAAGCATATCAGTTTGTATTCGCTGGCTGAAAAAAGCGGCCTTAATTACTCAGTGGTATATAACATTATGAAAGGGAAATCGGATATCAGGCAGTGTAAGCTCGATACGGCGGCCAGGCTGGCAGATGCATTGAGGATATCAATTGATGACTTAATGCTTTTGTGCAAGAAGAATTACAGCTTTACACTTTTTCGCAGCGAACAGTGTCATCAGGTGCACCGCAAAGGAGAGCTGGATTATGTGATCGATGTCCTTGAGAGGCGCGAGATCGATCATTACTGGCATTTGTGCATGTATGCCGAGGCGTTGTATGAGCTGGCGATGATAGATTATATCAGTCGCAGAAACAATATCCCCAAATGCGAAAACTATAATGAGATGCGTAGTTATAAGCTGGACCATAAGACGTATCCGATAGATGTAGAGATATCAAATAGTCTTTTAAAGGACAAAGATGCATACGAAAATGCAGAAAAAAACGCTATTCCGGAATTTTTGGAATATAACATAATAGAGGGAGAAATCTTTGACGATGAGCGAAAATGAAAGCGGAAAAAAACAGGATTCGTTTACAAAGGAAAATCTTGATGAGGTGCTGAGTGAGCTTGGCAAGGTGTTCCGTAAGATGAACGGAACAAAGATCCCGGCGGAAATAATACTTATAGGAGGCGCGGCAATAGTGGCAGGATATGGTTTCAGAGAATCAACCACTGATATTGATGCGCTTATTCAGGCTTCATCTGCCATGAAAGACGCTATCCGTAAGATAGGCGATAGATATGGCTTTTCGCGGGACTGGATCAATCAGGATTTTAAAAAGACAGCGTCATATTCAGATGCGATAGTACAGCATTCTGTTCACTACAGAACTTTTTCAAATATTATGCATGTTCGTATTCTTCCTGCAGAATATATAGCAGCAATGAAACTAGCTTCATTTAGGAAATACAAATATGATAAATCTGATGTGATCGGTGTAGTGATGGAAACAGGCATTTCGCGTGACCGGATAGAGCGTGCTATATCTGATCTATATGGATCCTTTGATAAGCTTGACCGGGCAGATCCGGCCCGGGATCTTTTGGACGAGATTTATTCAACTGATGACAAGAAAAAACTATATGATGAATATAGAAAAGAGGAAATCGAAGGCTTTGAGATACTAAAGCAGGCTGATTCGGATTATAAAGGCTTTTTGAACAGGGATAATGTAAACGATGTCATTGCTGCCATAAGGGCTAAGAAAGAATCCCGGAAATAAGGGCCTGCCTTGCGATGGCAGGTCTTTTGGTATATAATCGCACAGAGTGAAGCAATAACCGTGCCTGAGCAGACATTATAGAAATGATGAGGGCAGAAGATCCCCAAGCGGGAAGTATGCTCAGGAGGATCTGAAAAGGCGCTCAGGATCGAGAATATATAAAAGGAGACAGACAATGGAAACAAGAAAGATAATATTCAGTCCCCCCGATATTACGGAGGCAGAGATAGAAGCGGTAGCAGAGGCAATGCGCAGCGGCTGGATCACCACCGGCCCCAGGACCAAGGAGCTGGAAAAGAGGATAGCCGCTTATCTGGGAAGTAATAAGGCGGTAGCGCTGAATTCAGCTACGGCAGCAGAGGAGCTTAATCTGCGCATACTGGGCATTGGCGAAGGCGATGAAGTGCTGGTGCCTGCTTATACTTATACAGCCAGCGCTTCTGCAGCGATACATGTCGGAGCAACGGTTAAGTTCATCGACTGCCAAAAGAACAGTCTGGAGATGGACTATGATGCAATGGAGGCAGCCATAAACAAAAAAACAAAGGCTGTCATACCTGTTGATCTGGCCGGTATTCCCTGCGATTATGAGCGTATCTATGAGATAGTGAACAGAAAGAAAGCGCTGTTTACACCGGGAGGAAAAACGGAGCTCGGACAGAGGATACAGAAGGCTCTGGGGCGTGTAGCCGTGGTATCCGACAGTGCGCATTCCTTCGGCGCATCCCGCAAAGGAAAGATGGCCGGCACACTGGCTGACTTTTCATCTTTCTCTTTTCATGCGGTAAAGAACCTGACGACGGCAGAAGGTGGAGCTTCCGTCTGGAACAGCATACCCGGGATAGATGATGAAGAACTTTACCACTGGTATCAGCTCTATAGTCTTCATGGGCAGGATAAGGATGCACTGGCAAAGACCAAGCTGGGCAGCTGGGAATACGACATTATCGCGCCGCTTTATAAATGCAATCTTACGGATGTGGGCGCAGCCATAGGACTGGTACAGATGGACCGTTATCCTTCATTGCTTAAGCGCCGCCGCGAGATCATCGAAAAGTATGATAAAGCCTGTGATGAGCTGGGCGTGATGCATCTTACGCATTATACGGATGAATATGCTTCCAGCGGACATCTTTATCTGGCGCGCATACCCGGCGCAGATGATACAAAGCGCCGTGAGATAATTACAAAAATGGCAGAGCTCGGAGTGCCCTGTAACGTGCACTACAAACCTCTGCCGATGATGACTGCATATAAGAGTCTGGGCTTTGATATTAAGGATTATCCCAATGCCTATGCCCATTATGAAAACGAAGTGACTCTGCCTCTGCATACAAAGCTTTCCGATGATGATGTGGATTTCATCACAGAATGCTTTGCAAAGGTTATTCGCAGTAGTAAATGATCTGATCTCTTATTTCGGGGAAGCTCCAGTTAAGGCTTGCGCGGTCTATGATCTGGAAGTTTTCTCCCGAGGTGTTGATGGCGTTGTTATCCCAGAGTACGGTAGGCATGCCGTAGTGAGTGGCGGTTGCAACATAGTAAGCCGTAAACTGCATGCGCGAATCGAGATTTCCGTTCTTATCCAGAGCGCCGAATTCGCTTATCACAACAGGAATTCCATTAAGAACATAGCTGTTATATATACGGCGCATAAAGCTGTCGATATCTTCAGTGCTGCTGCTTTTTGAGACATCGAATGTGCTTGTCCCGCTGGTATCAAGGGCGAAGCTGTAAGGCGTGTATGCATGAACGGAAAGGATTATCCTGTTTTCTGCGGAAGCCTTGCTGTCGTCCGGAAGTTTGAAATCGCTTACCAGCTCGAATTCCGGTGATGCGCAGTAGCCGGGACACATGATGTAACGGGAAGTATTGTAGCCCTTGTCAACGGAACGTATGGTATCCACTGCGGTCTGGTTCAGCTGGTTAACGCAGTCAAAGCATTCCTTGGCTACGTCAGAAGATGTGTCATTTATCCACCATTCATGATCCGTGCCTACCTGCCTGGGCTCGTTCATGGTCTCATAGATCAGGTGCTCGTCATAATCCGCAAAGCGCTCAGCGATCTGGGTCCAGATCTTTGTTATGTATTTTTTGGAATTGTCAAGCTGGTCATAGGAAGGGTATTCATAACCTTTCTCATTGTCATGATGGATATTGATGATCACATACATGCCTTCATCATAAGCCCAGTCTACAACCTCCTGCACGCGGTCCATCCATTTCTGATCAATGTTCCAGCTTCCGTCCAGATGGTTATGCCATGAAACCGGAATGCGGATGGTATTAAAGCCGGCGTCCTTTATGGTATGTATCAGCTCTTTCGTGGTCTTTGCGCCGCACCATGCGGATTCATAATCCAGGGGATCGGAGAGCCAGTCGCAGTTGTAGGCGTCAAAAGCATTGCCCAGATTCCAGCCGGCTTTCATATCACGGGTAAAATTCAGTGCGTCATTATCCGGGATGGCAGCAATGCGGCCCTGGGCGTTTAATACAACTATGCCCTCCGGAACAGTCTTTACGGGAGAGGCGGGAGCTTCGGTAGGTGTGACTTCGGCCTCTTTAGGAGCCTCCGTTGGAGCGGTCTCAGTTTCCGTGGGCTGTGCCTCTGCCTGTGTCGGAGCCTCTGTGGGAGCAGGCGTAACTTCCGATCCCTTGCAGGCGCTTAATGAAACGGCCGTAAGTAAGGCCATGGACAGTGCTATATATCGTTTCTTCATGAAATGATCACCTTTCTTTATTTTTGCCCATTATGGCAGAAAAAATGCTATATTTCAAGGGCTTTCTAACCTTGTTGGGAGGGGGATATTATGGTATTATTGCACAAGGGTCACAAGACGATCTTCCCACCTTTTAAGCGGCATCAGGTACCTCCCGCGCTGCGGGTCCCTCCTAATGCCAAAAGGCGGGCCCCTTCTTGTGACTTGGTCATCCTGAGGAGCGTAGCGACGAAGGATCTTTACAGAATGTCAGCTATCGATAAATAAGAGGTTAACAATATGAAAGAATTAAAAATATCCGAAGCAGCAAACATAAAAGTAAACGGCCGTACCACAGACAGCCGCGATCCCTTAACCCTTCTCTGGACGGGTTCCTCCTTAGAGCTTAATGTTAAGTGCACGGAGCTGTGGGTTGAAATGGCGGGACCTTTCACCTCACATGAGAACTGGATAGCCATAGAGATAAACGGCGAGGTAATAAGCCGCCGCATGATAAGCGCGGAGAAAGAATGGGTATGTATCTTCAGGAGCAAGATGCCGGAAAAGCCCACGAGAGTCCGCATCATAAAAGAAGTGCAGGCTATGAGCGGCGATCCGCAGCACAGACTGGATATCTATGGTTTAAGGCTGGATGGCGAACTGTTGCCCGTTCCGGAAAAGGATCTTAAGATAGAATTCATCGGTGATTCCATTAATTCCGGGGAAGGCGCGATCGGCGCGAAGGGTGAGGTGGAATGGATATCCATGTTCTTTTCGCACATCAATTCCTATCCGTATATGACCGCGAAGGCGCTGGATGCGGATTACCGCGTCATAAGCCAGAGCGGCTGGGGATTGTATGTGGCCTGGGACGGGAATAAGGATTGTGTCATTCCGCCCCATTATGAGAATATCTGCTCACTGGCACCGGGGGAGAGTTTTAAGACCAAAGGCTTTTCAGGGAAAAATGATTTCAGCAGCTGGCAGCCGGATTTCATCTGCGTGAACCTGGGTACAAATGATAATGAAGCGATAAAGAACGCAGGATTTACTGATACGGATAAACTAAGGGAGACCGCCAAGAGCTTTCTTAAAACGCTTCGCAGAAATAATCCCGGAGCTTATATAATCTGGTGCATGGGGCTTCTGGGAGAAGATACTGCCGTATATATCAAGGCAGGTATGGAAGAATATAAGAAAGAAAGCGGTGATCAGAGGGTGGAATATCTTTCGCTCCCCGAAGCCGATGAAGAGACCATAGGGGCGCGTTTCCATCCGGGATCGAAGGCTCATGCAAAGGCGGCCGGAGTTCTGACAGCGCGTATAAAGGAGCTTAAGGCATGAAGAATGTAGCCATACTGGTACAGAATCTGCATAACGGCGGCGCAGAGCGCATGGCTGCCAATCTTTCCATAGAACTGGCAAAGTACTATAATGTGTATCTGTTTGTTTTTGATTCTTCCAATGCCATATATCCCTATGGCGGAAAGCTTGTGGATCTTAAGGTGCCGCCCCTGGAGGAAGCATCTGCGGCTGTACGTACATCCAATGTGGTGAAGCGCGTAAGGCGGCTGTCCTATCTCAAAAAAAAATATGAGATAGACTGCACCATCAGCCATATGGACGGAGCCAATGTAGTCAATATCTTATCCCGCAGGGGAGACAAGGTGATATGCGTATACCACAGCATGCCTTCCATGTGTGAATCAGGCAGCTTTGCGAACAAAAGCCTTCACAGATTTATAGGTAGCGGCGCGGATAAATATGTTTGTGTTTCGCGTATGGCAGCAGCGGATATGGCGGACAGCTTTGGCGTCAAAAAGAAAAAGCTGCAGTACATATATAATTTTTCCGATCTGGAAAAGATGAAGAGACTCAGATCGGAGGAACTGCCTGCGGAAGCAGCAAACTTTTACAGCAGGCATAAAAGGATACTGATAACCGTGGGGCGTCTAACCCATATGAAGGCCCAGGACAGGCTTATCAGAGTGCTCCAGGATCTGAGGGCTTCGGGCAGGAATGTGGGTCTGGTGATACTGGGCGAAGGTGATGAGAGGCCGCTTTTAGAGGAACTGGCTTCGGATCTGGGACTGCGGGGGAATATCTATATGCCCGGTGAAGTGAGCAACCCCTTCCCTTATATGGCGGCGGCTTCGGCTTTTGCGCTGGTATCGGATTATGAGGGGCTGCCCATGGTACTGATCGAGGCTGCGGCCTGCGGCCTTCCCATTGTTTCTGTTGATATACCTTCCGGACCCAGGGAAGTGCTGGCTCCGGATACCGATATATATAAAAAGGCAGAGGAGGATATCGAATACGCCAAGTATGGACTGCTGGTTCCCTCCTGTGCAAAGGAAGAACGCCGGGGAGGCTTAAGCCCTAAGGAACTGCTTCTGGAGGAAGGCATCAGAAGGCTTTTGTTTGATGAGGTTTTCGGGCAGAAATATTTAAGCCTGGCTGAAGAATGTGTGGAACGCTTTTCTGCCGAAAAGATAATCGGGCAGTGGCGTGAACTGATAGATGGAGATGAAAAATGAGCCGTATACTTGTGATACCCGATGTCCACTTAAAGACAGAGATGTTTGATCTGGCAGAGAAAGTGGATAAAGGAAGATATGATAATATAGTCTGCCTTGGTGACTATGTGGATGACTGGGGCAAGGGAAATGAAAAAGAGCTTTATGAGAAAACACTTGACCGTGTGGCACAGTTTGCATCCGATCATACGGATGCGCTTTTGTGTTACGGGAACCATGATATAAGCTATCTTTATATGTTCTTTGAGAGCGGCTTTTCCCTGCATATGATGTCTACTGTGCAGAAGGGGATCGAGCGCCTCAGAGAGGCAGCGGGAGAGCGTCTTGCGATCATGCACCGTATAGACGATACGCTTTTTTCCCATGCCGGTCTGAACAGATATTTTGTTGATACACTTATACCCTCTTATGCGGATGAATTCGTCGATCCCCTTGATATAGATGCGGTGATAGCCTGTGTGAATAAGATGGTGGATGACATTAACGGAGCGGAGTATCTCTGGAATGACGCTTCGCCCATATGGATAAGGCCGCAGCACGGTTATAACAGCCTGTTCAAACAGGATAAGTATTTCCAGGTGATAGGGCATACCCCGGTGGAGGAACCTTTTCACCGTGATAACAGCCTTTCCCTGGATACCTTTTCAACCTATTCCGACGGCACACCCTTCGGCAATGCACGGCTGGTGATAGTAGATACCGTGGAACACACATGGGAATATGCAACCTGAGGCACCTGTCATCCTGAGCGAACATACCGTGTCATCCTGAGCGAAGCGAAGGATCTTGTTTAATATGAAAGGATAAAAAATGAGCGCAACAGACAAAACCAATGTAATGAGAGTACTCGATCAGAAGAAGGTAAAATACGAGGCGCATTTTTATGAGCCGGATGCCACCATGACCGGTGAAGAGATAGCAGCTATCCTTAATGAAGATCCGGAGCGTGTTTTCAAGACCCTGGTGACACAGGGAAAGAGCGGCGCTTATTACGTTTTTGTGGTACCGGTAAAAGGAGAACTCGAGCTTAAGAAAGCGGCAAAAGCCGCCGGTGAAAAAGCCATAGCTATGATAAAGCAGAAAGAACTGCTGCCTCTGACCGGCTATGTCCATGGGGGCTGTTCACCTATAGGGATGAAAAAGCCTTTTAAGACCTTTGTGCATGAGAGCGCATCAACGCTTGAAAAAATGTTCGTAAGTGCGGGAAAAGTGGGAGCACAGATCGAATTGTCACCACAGGATCTGATAAAGACCGTGGGCTGCACTTTTGCAGATATTATCTGATGATATCAGCCGGCAGGTTTGATGACCCTTCTGATAGCTTTGTTACAGCCTATAGAAATGGCTAATCCCATTTTTATCAGATCTGGCAGTATGAAAGGGGTTACGCATAAAGCAAGTGCCTTGGGGAGGCCAATGTGGTTACCCTCAGAAGTAGTATATATATGCATGAACCACAGTGTGCCGAATGCGTAGCATACTGCCAGACCGACAAGCAATGATAATGCCCTTATCCAAAGGGCTTTTTTCGTTAACGGCTCTAAGAGCCAGTTAATGACAGCTATAAAAAGAAATCCTAAAACATATCCGCCGGTGGGACCGAGCAGGGCGGCTATACCGCCATTGAATGATGCCAGGACCGGAGCGCCGACTGCTGCCAGTCCTATATAGACTAAAACTGTTATGCATGCTCTGGAACCGCCCAGTAAGCATATCGTAAGGAATACGGCAAATGTCTGTAAGGTAAAGGGAACCGAAGCAGGTATCTGTATCCAGGAACATATGGCGATGAGTGCTGCTGCCATAGCTATGTATACAATATCGATAGTGGAGAGTTTTTTGTTCTTTTTGGATTCAGTATTCATTTCTGTTTTCTTCCGGCCCTTCTTGTTTAGTATGGTGTGATGATATCACTCATTTCCCAGATTGTCAACCTTAAATCCTCGATAGGTTAACAATTGCTGCGGAAAGCATTTTGACTCATTAAATCCCCCAGCCTTGTTTTTCACATACAAAAGACTATAATGAAAGCCATGGAGGTAAAATGACATGAATGTATGCTTACTTAATGATTCCTTCCCGCCGGTTATAGACGGAGTTGCGAATGTAGTGATGAATTACGGAAAGATAATGACAGAGACCCTGGGGGCTAATGTATTGGTTGGTACGCCCCGTTATCCGGATACGGATTATGATCATTATCCTTATAAGGTGGTAGCATATCCCAGCATGGATACCACCGGTTTTATTTCCGGTTACCGTACCGGCAATCCTCTTGCCATGAAAGAGATAGGGGAGATGGCCACCTTCGGACCGGAGATAATACACAGTCATTGTCCTGCAGCATCTACCTTTATGGCCAGGATACTTCAGAACGAGACCGGGGCGCCTATCGTATTTACCTACCATACCAAGTTTGATGTGGATATCACCAGGGCCGTGGGCGAAGGCTTCCTGCAAAAGGAAACCATAAAGATAATGGTGAATAATATTTCTGCCTGCGATGATGTGTGGGTGGTATCACAGGGGGCAGGAGAGAATCTCAGATCCCTGGGATATGAGGGCGAATACCGTGTGGTAAGTAACGGTGTGGATTTTCCTAAAGGAAAAGTTTCACAGGATAAGATCAAAGAGACCACAAAGGATTATGACCTGCCGGAAGGCGTACCGGTATTTCTCTTTGTGGGAAGGATGATGAAATATAAGGGCCTGCCCCTTATCATAGACGCCATGAAGATGCTTTCGGATAACGGAACAGACTTCCGCATGGTATTTATAGGCGGAGGCGCCGATGCGGAGGAGATGCAGCAGAAGGTAAGGGATCTGGGACTTTCACTTGATGTGGCGGGAGAGGACGGTAAGATATCCTCCATTAAAGCCGCAGAAGGCGTGAAGGGTAAGGTCATCTTCACCGGTCCCATAAGGGACAGGGAAAAACTGCGTGCCTGGAATTCCAGAGCCGATCTGTTCCTTTTCCCTTCGGTTTATGATACCAACGGCATAGTGGTCAGGGAGGCTGCTGCCTGCGGTCTTGCAAGCGTGCTTATAAAGGATTCCTGTGCTGCAGAGGGCATCACTCATACCAGGAACGGTTACCTGATCGAAGAGACTTCCCAGTCCATGGCAGTGCTGCTGGCAGATGTCTGCTCGGATATGGAATGTGTTCACCAGGTAGGACAGAATGCGATGGACGAGATCTATATCTCCTGGGAGCAGGCGACAAGAGATGCTTATGCGCGTTATGAAGAGCTGCGCAGGATGGTCAAAGACGGTACGCTGGCTAAGCGGAAGAGAGGGGCTTCGGACTTTATCCTGGAGACCGCCGGTAATGTGGTTAAGACCACCGAAAAGATATTCTCTGTTCCCCGTTCCATATATGAGGGCATGAGAGAGAATGCGGAAGAAATAAAGGAAAACATAACGGAAGGACTGGAGGAACTGAAAGATAAGCTGCCTGAAAGCGTCAGGGAATTCGGCAATAATGCGAAGGAATTCGGAGTAAACGCCGCGGAGACGGTTAAAGAAAGCGTGAAGAACGGTCTTAAACTTGCAGAAGAGGGCTTTAAGGAAGGCTTTGGAAAGAAAGGCAGCGACGAATGAGAAAGTACGACTGGTATAAGAAGATGAGCTTCTACCAGATCTGGGTCAGAAGCTTTGCAGACGGTAACGGCGACGGCATAGGCGACCTGTACGGCGTATATGATAAGCTGGAATACGTAAAAAGCCTGGGGGTGGACGGTATCTGGTTTTCGCCGGTCTATCCTTCACCCAATGCGGATTACGGTTATGATATTTCCGATTACCGCAATATACATCCCGATTTCGGAACGCTGGACCAGTTCAAACGTGTACTGGATAAAGCGCATTCCCTGGGACTTAAGGTGATCATGGATCTGGTGGTAAACCACACTTCCGATGAGCATCCCTGGTTTAAGGAAAGCCGTAAGGGCAAGGATAATCCTTACAGTGATTATTATATCTGGCGCGATAAGCCCAATAACTGGGACAGTCTTTTTGAAGGCAAGGCCTGGGAATATGATGAACAGCGCGGCCAGTATTATCTGCATATCTTTGCAAAAAAGCAGCCTGATCTTAATATGGACAATCCAAAAGTCCGTGAAGAGGTCAAGGGCATAATGCGATTCTGGCTGGATATGGGAGTGGACGGCTTCAGGGAGGACGTGATCAATTTCATCTCCAAGAAGGAAGGGCTGCCCAACGGACTGCCTTTCCTGCCTGCAGTTAACGGCATGCCCTATTACAAGGACGGCCCGCATATCCATGAATACATGGCGGAATTCCGCAGGGTATGCAATGAATATGACTGCTTCCAGCTGGGTGAAGGACCCATGACCACGGTGCAGAGTGCACTCAAATATCTCAGCGGCCCAACCAGGTCCCTGGATATGATGTTCGGCTTTGACCATATGATGGCAGACTGCCTCTATACAGAGTATGTCCACAGACCCTTCTCTCTTGTTAAACTTAAAAAGGCTTTCAGTAAATGGCAGTATACCTTAAACGGAAGAGCCTGGAATGCACTGTATCTGGAAAACCACGATCATCCCAGGGTTATAAACCGTTACGGAAGTCTTAAATACTGGCGCGAGAGCGGAAGCATGCTCGCGGCATCATACATATTCCAGTGCGGCACGCCCTTTATCTATCAGGGGCAGGAGATAGGCATGACCAATATCCGCTTATGGTCGATAGACCAGTATGTGGATGTCTCCACCAAGAATAATTTCTACAGTTACCATTTAAAGGACGATATAAAGGACAGGCTCAAGCGTATCCATCTGTCCAGCAGGGATTCATCACGTACGCCTATGCAGTGGAGCGGGGATAAGAACGGGGGCTTCTCCAAGGTAAAGCCCTGGTTCTATGTGAATCCCAATTACAGGCGTATCAACGTCAAAAATGAAGAAGAGGATCCGGAGAGCATACTTAACTTCTACCGTAAATGCCTGGCTCTAAGAAAAAGGTCGAAGACGCTTATCCTTGGCGCATATAAGGAATACTTCCCCAAGGATCCCAATATCTACATGTACGAGCGCAGTTTAGGCAAAGTACGATACCTCATCGTATGCTCTTTCACCAAGCTTCCAATGCGCCTTAGGATACCCAGGGAATACGTGGGCCGTAAAGGACAGCTGCTCCTGTGTAACTATCCCGAAGGCCACCAGGTTATGGCAGATAAATTCAAGGACCGCATCAGACAGGAAGTAAGCCTTCTGGAGTGGGAGCACGGCATGCTCCGCCCCTACGAGGCCCGTGTCTACCGCTTCCGTGTGTGAGGTCCTCTGCGGGGAACCGGGGATAAAGCCCAATATCCTTGACGTGAATGGGATAAAAATAGTATAATTTCAGGTATATAAATCCATTATAAGGAGGTATTTCAAATGAAGTTTGTATGTACAGTTTGCGGTTACGTTCATGAAGGCGACAATCCCCCTGCAGAGTGTCCTGTATGCCATGCACCGGCAGAGAAATTCAAAGAGCAGGCAGGTGAGAAGGTTTGGGCATCCGAGCATGTTGTTGGGGTTGCAAAGGGTGTGCCCGAGGATATCATCAGCGATCTGCGCTCCAATTTTGAAGGCGAGTGCTCTGAAGTAGGTATGTATCTGGCAATGGCAAGAGTAGCATATCGTGAGGGCTATCCCGAAGTAGGTATGTACTATGAGAAGGCTGCTTTTGAAGAGGCAGAGCATGCTGCAAAATTTGCAGAACTTTTAGGTGAGGTTGTTACCGATTCCACCAAGAAGAATCTTGAGATGAGAGTGGATGCAGAGAACGGCGCAACTGCTGGCAAGACCGATCTTGCTAAGAGAGCAAAGGCACTCAATCTGGATGCGATCCACGATACCGTTCATGAGATGGCAAGAGACGAGGCAAGACACGGCAAGGCATTCGAGGGACTGCTCAAGAGATATTTCGGGTAAGAGCCTATGGATAAAAAAGCCATTTACAAATTGAGTTACGGATTGTTCGTACTTACGGCCAATAAGGACGGCAAGGATAACGGCTGTATAATCAATACGGCTATCCAGGTCACTTCGGAACCCAATGTCATAAGCGTGGCTGTAAATAAAAATAACCTGACACATGACATGATCATGGATACGAAGAAGCTTACGGTTTCGGTGATCGCACAGGATGCGGATTTCGAACTGTTTAAGCGTTTCGGTTTCCAATCGGGTAAAACAGCCGATAAGTTTGCGGGCTTTACGGACTGCAAACGCGGCGCGAACGATACCATGATAATAACAAAAGGCACCAATGCCTTTATATCCGCCTGGGTACAGAAGACGGTGGATATGGGAACGCATACGGTGTTTTATGCGCAGGTGACGGATATGGAGGTCCTGAGTGATGTTCCTTCCGCTACCTACGAGTATTACCAGTCAAATATCAAACCCAAGCCGGAGGCAGTGGGCAAAACTAAAGACGGACAGACGATATGGCGCTGCCGTATATGTGGCTATGAATATGTCGGAGAAGAAGTACCGGACGATTTCATCTGCCCCATCTGCAAACACGGCAAACAGGATTTTGAGAAAGTGGTATAAAAAAAGAAGGGCAGTCCACTGTGGCTGCCCTTTATAAATTCAGAGGTTATAATGACAACAGATTTAAAGCTTTTAAAGCAGCTGTCAAAACAGTATCCGTCTATCGCATCTGCGTCTACGGAGATAGTGAATCTTCAATCTATTTTAAATCTTCCCGCCGGAACAGAGCATTTCCTTTCGGACCTCCACGGTGAGTATGAGCAGTTCGATCATGTTCTTAAGAACGGCTCCGGCGCCATCAGGCGAAAGATCGATGAGGGCTTCGGAAATACGCTTACCCAAAGGGATAAGCGTGAGCTTGCTACACTTATCTATTATCCGGAAGAGAGGCTCAATATAGTCAACGAGGAAGAGGAAAACCTTGACGACTGGTATAAGATAATGCTTCACCGCCTGGTGCAGGTGACTAAGAGGGCGGCATCTAAGTATACCAGATCCAAGGTCCGCAAGGCCTTACCCAAGGACTTTGCCTATGTTATCGAAGAACTGATAACCGAAAAGGAAGAGATAGAAGATAAGGAACGTTATTATAACGAGATAATCCATACCATAATACGTATCGGCAGGGCGAGGGAATTTATCGTAGCCCTTTCCGAACTGATACAGAGGCTGGTTATCGATCATCTTCATATAGTGGGCGATATTTACGACAGGGGGCCCGGTCCGCATATAATAATGGATACCCTTATGCATTACCATTCCGTGGATATACAGTGGGGAAATCATGATATCAGCTGGATGGGAGCGGCTGCGGGATCAGCGGTATGCATAGCTACCGTATTGCGTTTTTCACTCCGTTACGGTAATCTTAATATACTTGAAGAAGGATATGGAATAAATATGGTCCCGCTGGCTAAGTTTGCCATGGAGACCTACGCAGATGATGACTGTAAGGCCTTTGAGATCAAGTGCGGAGCCGGTTATGATACAAGGGATATGGCTCTGGATATGAAGATGCACAAGGCCATAACCATATTGCAGTTAAAGCTGGAAGGGCAGCTTATCAAGCGCTGTCCCTGCTTCAAGCTGGAAAACAGGCTTTTGCTGGATAAGATAGATTATAAGAAAAAGACGATCTGTATCGACGGGGTGTCTTATTCCCTTAAAGACGTTAACTTTCCTACTGTGGATCCTGCGGATCCCTATGATCTGTCCCAGGAAGAATATGTGGTGATGGGCAAGCTCAAGCAGGCCTTTCTCCATAGTGAGAAGCTGCAGAAACATGTGCGTTTTCTGCTGGCTAAGGGCGGGCTGTATAAGGTACATAACGGAAACCTTTTGTATCACGGCTGCATGCCCCTGAATCCTGACGGCAGTTTCATGAGTGTAAATCTTTTCGGGAAGGAATACAGCGGCAGGGCGTTGTATGATGCGCTTGAATCCTATGTACGCAAGGGCTTTTATGCTACTGAAGACCGTGAGGAAAAACGCCGCGGCCAGGATATAATGTGGTATATCTGGGCAGGACCGGGATCGCCGGTATTCGGTAAGGATAAGATGGCTACCTTTGAATCCTATTTTATAAAGGATAAGGCGGCAGCAGAGGAAAAGAAAAACAGTTACTACGCGCTTTACGAAAAGGAAGAGGTGCTGGATAAGATACTTGCTGAATTCGGACTGGATAAGAGCGGAGCGCATATAATCAACGGGCATGTGCCGGTACAGGTGAAGAAGGGCGATACGCCTCTTAAATGCGGAGGGAAACTGCTGGTAATAGACGGAGGTTTTTCGAAGGCTTATCAGTCAAAAACAGGTATCGCGGGTTATACGCTGATCGCTAATTCCCACGGTATGTATCTGATGGCGCACGAACCCTTTGAATCGAAGGAGGCTGCGATAATAAAGGGGACGGATATCGTATCGGATTCGCTTCTGGTAGAACAGTATGCAAGGAGACGTTTCGTTGCGGATACCGATATAGGCGCAGAGCTTAAGGAGAGTATCGCGGATCTTGAAGAATTGTTAAAAGCATACCGTGACGGTGTGTTAAAGGATAAATAGGAGGGAAAGATAATATGGATGAGTCCATGATGTACTGGCAGGAGATGTTTAGCAGTATTATAACGTATGTATCCACTGCGCTCCAGATGATAGGATTATGCGCATTATTTATTAAGATCGGCAAAAAAGGCTGGAAGGCTTTTATTCCCATATATAATGAATACGAGCTTTCGCGCCTGGCTAAAAGGGATTATGTAGGCCGTGTCCTGATCCTGTTTCATATTTTGAGCATGGTAGTGAGTATAACTGTCAGTTATATGCTGGTGGATGATCCTGATATGGACAAGCTCTGGTCAAAGATCTTCCTGTTGGCAGAGCTTGCCGTAAGCATCTGCGTTTTCATGCTTGAGCTTAGAGTGTTTAACGGCCTGTGTGAGGTTTTCGGAAAGAAAAAGCTATGGATCGCAGCATGGGCGTTTATACCGGGAATAACTTCACTCATCTGGGGTTTCTCAAGGAAGATAATGCCTGTTATGTCTATCATCGATGTAAAAGGCGTTGAGGAAAGCGGCCACCATGTTGAGGCTATAGAAGACGGTCTTACGGTCAATATCAGGAAACGTACGGCTTCCGATTTCCTCAAGAGAAAGACTCTCCTTAAAGATATCCATCTGGCTATACCCAGAGGGCATATGGTATTGCTGCTTGGCGGATCCGGTGCAGGCAAGACGACATTCTTAAATGCGGTAACGGGTTATGAGAAGGCGGATGCCGATGTTCTGCTGCATGGCAGGAATATCTATAAGGAATATGAATCCATGAAGTATGATGTAGGCTTTGTGCCCCAGCAGGATCTGATGCGCGGAAACGATACCGTGCTCATGACACTTGAGGATGCGGCAAAGCTTCGCCTTCCGGAAAGTGTAAAGCGCCGTGAAAAGAAGAAGAGAGTGCAGGAAGTGCTTGAGAGTTTCGGACTTTCCATGCTGGCTAATACGCTGGTAGATAAGCTTTCCGGCGGCCAGAGAAAACGTCTGTCGATAGCTATGGAATTTATCAGCGATCCTACCCTGTTTATTCTTGATGAGCCGGATTCCGGTCTGGACGGCGTTGTTGCAAGAGGGCTTTTTGAAAAACTCCGCGCCATAGCAGACAGCGGAAAGATAGTAATCGTCATTACCCATACTCCCGACCGTGTGGCCGATCTCTTTGATGAGGTCATCGTTCTTGCAAAGGATGTAGACCGTACAGGGCGTCTTGCATTTTATGGTCCGATCGATGAGGCTAAGGAATTCTTCGGTAAGGACAGCATGGAACACGTACTGCTGGCGATCAACCAGAAGGAAGAAGGCGGAGAAGGCAGAGCCAACGAGTTCGTGACGCTTTATAACGAAGAGATAAAGAGAAAGGCGGGCTGAGAAGATGGCAGAGAATATGGAAAAGCAGGAGAATATGGAAACACAGGAGAATAAAGATCTGAAGCACACGGGCCATATGGCCCAGACCGGTATATATCTTGGAAAACTCTTCCGTATGTTCGTTTTCCAGAGCGACTGGAAGGTAATGCCTATGGCTGCCATTATCGCAGGTCTGGTATGCTTCGTTGTGGGAGGCAACCTCTTTAAGACAATGGAAGGCACGCTCCTTGGCACCTTTGCGCTTTCCTGTGTATGTATATGGAACGGTTTCTTTAATTCGATACAGGTGGTATGCCGTGAGCGCCCGATAATCAAAAGAGAGCACCGTTCCGGTATGCATATCAGTTCATACATACTTGCGCACATGATATATCAGGCGTTTCTGTGTGCCGGACAGGCAGCTATAACCCTTCTCATCTGCACTATGATGAAAGTGACTTTCCCGGCTCATTCAAATATTACGCCCTGGCCGATAGTGGATATAGGGATTACTTTATTCCTTACCACATATGCCGCAGATATGATGGCGCTTATGGTTTCATCCATCGTGCATAATACCACCACAGCAATGACCATAATGCCTTTCCTGTTGATATTCCAGCTGGTGTTTTCCGGCGGGTTCTTTTCGCTGGAAGGATTTGCACTTAAGCTGACAAATGTTACTGTGGCTAAATGGGGACTTACGGCACTGTGTGCTCAGGGTGATTATAATAATCTGCCTATGGTAGCGTTGTGGAATTCGGCGTTTAAGCTGAGCGGCCTTGAAGTTGATACCGATAATGCGGATATTCAGGGAATGGTTGAAAATGAACTCTTAGGGATCGATCCGGAAGATACCACAATAGTGGAGCTTAAGGAAATCCTTAAGGACGAAGGTATTGATCTGGGCAAGGAACTCAGTGATGCAGCGACCAAAAGGATCAATGATATTATGGCTGCAAGAGGTTATAAATTCAAAATAACGACGAAAAAACCCGTATGGGAAGCAATGCACTTTATCGAGGAGAACGGTCTTAAGGAAGAATTACTGCATAAGAGTGCGGAATATAACAGAAATCCCAACTATGAAGGCAGCCTGGAGAACATTCTTAACTGCTGGCTGAAGCTTGTCTTGTTTATCGTGTTATTTGCCTGCCTGTCAGTTGCCTCACTCGAGTACATCGACAGGGACAAGAGATAAGAAACTGTATCCGGATTATTTATCTTCAGTTTCTAAGGGAAGCTTGTCATAATAATTATTATCAATGATAAGGCTCGCAAGGCGGGCCTTATTTTTTATCTCTTCTTCCACGGCGTTTATGTAATCCGTGCTGATATCCTCTGCGCTGTAAGGAGCAAAAGGGATTATCGTACCGTCTTTTGCATTATACATGCAGGTATCGCTTATAAAGCTTTTGCTTCCGTTGAACATTACAAGCTGCGGCGAGTCGGAGAGTATATCCCGTCCTGCCATAAGTCTGGAGTCATATTCAATGTCAAAGAGGTTTAAAACCGTAGGAAGTATATCGATGCTGGAACAGTATTTATCAACAACCACAGGCTCCGTCATCGCGCCGGACCATATAATAAGGGCGTTTTCATACTTTTCGAATTCCTGTTCCAGTTCATGACCTGCCAGCTCATCGCAGATATCCATATCGTTGTAGGGTATATGATCTGCGGTAAGTACTATAACAGTCTTATCAAGTATGTCTGCATCTTTTAAGTCTGCCAGCATCTGGGTGAGCATCAGTTCCACTTCGTATTCGCAGGCAAGATAAGCCTTTGACTTGTCGGAATAAGGCAGTTCTGCCACCAGTTCTTTGTGGCGGGCGCACATGGCGTTGCCGCCCCAGTTGTACTGGGCGTGCCCGCTGATGGTCATATAATAAGCATAAAACGGTTTGCTGAAGTCCAGGAAAGCCGTGCTCTCGTTCCAGAGATTCAGATCGGATTCCGGCCAGAGCAGGCTTCCGCCGCGTTCACCCTTATAACCGGTGCCGTAGGCTATCCATTTAAGTCCCATATTCGTGTGGGAAAGATTGCGGCCGTAGTAATCCGCGTAATTGGCATGAAAGCCTGTGCATTCGTAGCCAAGGGCACCCAGACGCTTCGACGGCGTAAAGTACATATTGGTCTTTGAGGTGCCGGAATGTTCCATGGCGATATAGCCGCCGTTTCCGGGAGGCGTGCCGGTGAGTACTGCCCATTCGCCGCCGGAAGTGCTGCCGTACCAGAGCGGTGTGTAGTAGTTTTTAAAGTCGAAGCCCTCATGCGCCATCATATAAAGAGTGGGAGTGCGCTCATCGTCAATGATGTATTTGCTCATGCCCTCCACTGTGATCCATATCAGATTGTATCCTTCAAACATGCCTGTATATTTATTTGTGTACGTCGGTTCCTGGGCGGCAAAATACAGGTGCATGTTTTTTATATTCTTATTGGTCTCTGCTTCGGCAAGTTCTTCAAAGTTTATATCCATTATCCGGGGCAGGGGGATAAATTCTTCTTCGGGTTCTGTAATTTCTGTTCCGGTATCGGCTGCAAAGATATCCAGTGCGCTTGCCGCACCGGCAGTGGCTGTCTCTGCTGCAGGTATATCGCTGTTCTGCTGACGTGGCTTCTGCGGTTCCTGAGGCTTCACGACGGTATTCTGCGAAAGCGGTGGCGGGACTGAGACGGCTATAGTCAGCTCTCCGTTCTCTCCGGCGAAGAGACCGTCGCCTATACTGCTGTTCAGTGCCCCTACTTTATACATGGCTTCATCCAGTCCGTTCTGTCCCAGGGTGCACTCGTAAGCATCTGCATTATTAAAAAGCAGGGATATGAAGATCACCGCAGATATGCAGCAGCTTAAATACGAAGGCAGGACTGCCTTACGTGCGGGTATTCTGAAGCAGGATACCATCAGGAGCAGATAGATCGCGAGGGGCAGTGCCAGGAGCATAAGTGTTGTATTGTTTGCCAGGGCATTGTCGTGTATCATGCCGCCATAATCAAAGGCCTGTCCGGCTACGGAGAGTGTGGAAAAAGGCGCCCAGTAAGTCACAAATACGCTATGGTATACAACGTGCGTCTGGAAAAACAATATAAAGAATAAAGCGAGCAGGAAGCCGGTCACCCACCTTAAGATGCGCAGCGGTATGGCGTTCCATATCATGGAGATAAGGCTGCCTGTGAAGAAGGCAAAAAGCAGGGGATATATTATGTCCGGTCCTGCCGGCCCGGTCACGAAGATGTGAAAGACCAGCTCCTGATAACACAGCATCAGGGGAAAGAACAGTAATGAGAGCATGGCTGCTACGTATTCCTTTTTCGGGCCTTTGTTTTTCATGACAGTTTATGTTAACAGAAAACAGAGTATATTACCAGAAAAATCATATATCCGCTTTATAAAAGGAGGGTTTCGTGGTATCATTTTTAAGTACGGAGGGGTTATGAAATATAAGTATGATAAAAGGGATCAAAGGATATTCAGGATCTGCGCGATCGTGTTCAGCGTACTGCTTCTTGCTGCGTTCTGTATAGTGAGATTATTTGATAATCTTTCGGATATCAACACTTTTGTCATTATTGCGGGATTGCTTGCTTATATGCTTCCTATACCGACCTTTGCCAGCTGGATAGGATTTATAGACAGTTCGATCTATATTAAAAAGCTTGCTGCCGGAGGTATAGAGGTTCCGGAAGATAAGCGCCTTGAACCTGCTATGCCACAGCCGCCTGTATATGACCGGGAGCAAAACAGCGTGGAGAGCCTTATACTGGCGGTCATCTGTTTTGCCATCGCAGGTTTATCACTGGGGCATATAATAGCTTTTTGGATACATTGGAATGCAAGGATAGGCTCCGAGAGCAGTGTGATGGTATTTGTCCAGGCCGTGCCCGTGATACTCTGGTGTGTGGGCGGCTTTGTATATCTGCGCCAGCGCCTGGTAAAGTATTACAGGGATGATACTGTTTTTGATCCGGGCAGAAAGGTAAGGACCGGTCTGGTTAAAGGTATAGTGACTATCATAATTATGCTGGCACTGACGGCTGCCGCTTATGCTGTTGCCCGCAGTATGACCAACTACATATACCGTACGCGCATGTATGAAAAGTACGGTGAGCACTGGAGGGAGCATGACGGCGAACCGGCTCTTCCCGGAGAAGTATACTATCAGGATACTTGAAATCCCCTGTGTTTTGGGATATATTGATACTTATTATTCATACGAAAGGAAATAAAGAAAATGGCAATGATCAAAACTGCCGTTAAGGGTATGAAGGATGTTATGCCCGATGAGATGCGGCTGAGGAACTACGTAATGGGAGTAATACGCGAGACTTATGAAAGCTACGGTTTTACACAGATCGATACCCCCAGCGTAGAGCATATAGAGAACTTAAGCAGCAAGCAGGGCGGTGAGAACGAGAAGCTTATCTTCAAGATCATGAAGCGCGGAAATAAGCTTAACATCGGGGAAGCAAAGGAAGAAAACGACCTGGCTGATTCGGGACTGCGTTATGACCTGACAGTTCCTCTGTGCCGTTATTATTCGGCGCACTCGGCAGAGCTGCCTTCACCTTTTAAGGCGCTGCAGATGGGTAATGTATGGAGAGCAGAGCAGCCTCAGAAGGGACGTTTCCGTCAGTTCATGCAGTGTGATATAGATATACTGGGAGATCCTTCCAATCTTGCCGAGATAGAGCTGATACTGGCTATGAGCACTGTGCTGGGCAGGCTGGAATTTAAGAATTTCAATATAAGGATCAATGACAGACGCATGCTTAAGGCTATGGCGTCTTATGCGGGATTTAAGGAAGAGGATTTTGACGGCGTATTTATTATCCTTGATAAGATGGATAAGATAGGAGTTGACGGAGTTGCCTCCGAGCTTAAGGCTGCTGCTTATGAAGGGGATGTTGATAAGTATCTGTCTCTCTTCGAGGCGCTTAAAGGCCTTGAAGGAAAAGCTGCCATAGAGAAGCTTTCCGAAATGATGGGAGAGACCCTGCCGGCTGAATGCAGGCAGAATCTTGATGAGATAATAAGCGCGGTTAACGGCGCAAAGAAGGCGGATTTTGAGCTGGTATTCGATCCTACCCTGGTACGCGGCATGAGCTATTACACCGGAACCATATTTGAGGTTGAGCTTAAGGAATTCGGTTCCTCCTGCGGCGGCGGCGGAAGATATGATGAGATGGTTGGGCGTTTTACCGGCCAGAGTGCTCCGGCCTGCGGTTTCTCGGTTGGCTTTGAACGCATCATCACCATATTGATGGAGAAGGGATACAAGCTTCCCGGAGATGAGGAGAAGACCGCATTCCTCCTTGAGAAGGGGCTGGATGCAGCACAGATAAGCGAGGCCATGGCGGCAGCGGAAGAGCTGCGTTCGCAGGGCAGATGTGTACTTACGGCCCGCATGGCTAAGAATAAGAAGTTCCAGAAGGAACAGCTGGCTGCACAGGGTTATACAGATATAAGGGAATTCTTCAAGAAGTAAGAAGTGTCATCCTGAGGGCGAAGCCCGAAGGATCTTATCAATAATACAGGAGGGGTTACATATGGCAAATATTTACATGGCTAACATAGGACTGCTTAAGGAAGATAAGAACGCGCGAGAGGCTCTTGACGGAGTGGATGAAGCCAGAAGGCATGACGCCACCCGTATGGCGGATAAGAATAAGCGGGCGCAATCCCTTACTGCCGGGCTGCTGCTGCAGCACGGAGCCAGGGAATTTCTTGGAGAAGCAGCGCCTGCCGGTGTATATAAGGTTGAGAAAGATGAAAAGGGGAGGCCTTATTTTCCCGATCTTCCTGATGTGCATTTTTCAATAGCCCATTCCGGCGATATGGCGATTTGCGCCGTATCGGATGTACCCGTCGGCGTGGATATACAGGAGTGGCGCGAATTAAAAGCCGATGTAGCAGGGCGTTTTTTCCATCCTGCGGAAAAAGAGCATTTAAAGCATCTTGGCGGGGATGAATACAAGAAAGATTTCTATGCAATCTGGTGTCTTAAG
>CAMVRS010000013.1 GCA_947169935.1 uncultured Lachnospiraceae bacterium | reverse complement strand
ACGGCATATTGCAGGGTCTTTCCGTTGGCCGCTACATTGCACTGGTTGGCCATTGCCGTGATGATCTGCACGAGCGCTTCCACGAATATCCTTCGCTCGTCGCCCGGATACAGCGGCTCCCCTATCTCAACTTCAACAGCCTGAATGATGCTGTTGTAAAGTGCTGCCGAATCAACCTCTATCAGTTTAAGTGCCATCCTTATACCTCCGTCAGCCGTTTCCTGTGGATACCATTGCGCCTACCAGATACCGGCCTTTTAATACATCATCCATCACAAGGTTAATGTCTTCCGCATCAGCCCTCGGTTCGTAATTCTTTACGTTCCATATCGCCTCCGTGACGATCTCCCCCATAACCTTTGTGAGCGGCTGATCGGAGAGCTCTGCGCTCATTCCCTTGCAGCGCTCATACGGGTTCTCGCCCCTCACGATGGACAGCAGATTAAATACGCACTGCTGAGGCGTTCCGTTCCCTACTGCCAGCATTTGGCCGCCTCCTTACACCTTCTCACCGGCCCGGATCCGTTTCTGCAGGTCCGCAACCTCATCCTTCAACTTCTTCTTTGCCTTTTTCTTCGCTTCCTTATCGTCCTTCTGTTTCTGCTTTACCATTGCCTTCACATGTGGATCAGGGCATACCTTTAAGGCACTCCAATAGCTTTCCGGCACCTTAGAAGGATCCTCCACCCAGAGCTGTAATAGCTTCTTCATGCTCTCTGACGGGTTCTGCAGACTGGCCTTAATAACTGCATTATCCTGAGTCTCTGCCAGTGTGAATGTGACCGTAGCCTTCGTGAGTCGCCCGATCTCATCCATCTCTGTGCTGCCTATCTGGATCTTTTTAAGCTGCATCTGATAAATGGTGAGCACACGGGGATAATTGGCCATATAGACTTCCCCTGTCTGGGGATCCGTCGCAAAGAACTCGCACCCGACTACCAGCGGGCCGACATATCCCAGCATCCCACGGATCTCTTCGATCTTTCCCAGGATATCCAGTGTCCCCGTCGCAACCTGGTATTCTGTCTTAAATGTCACCTGAGCAGATTTGAGCTTCGGGACGATGTATTTTTCCTTCTGGGTCTTGACCTTTTCCTTACCCTTCTTGCCGGTTGTGATCACATTACCGTATATGTCACGGGCCACACTGGCCACCGCTTTGGTCTTTACAGAAGCGCTCTCCAGCTCATAGTTCCATGCCAGATCCTTCATACGCTCCACGCGCCCCTTCGTGACGGTGCCGTCCATGTTAAGGGTGCGCTGCCGCACTCCCCAGCTTAAGTTGTACCAGTAGGCCATTACATTTTCTGCCATTACTCATCCCTCAAAAGTGAAAACCACAGCTTCGTCTGCTGTTTTATGAGATAATACCGTGCCCTTGTTATGATTACGGGCTTGTCTTTCCAGTAATCGTTTGTGATCTTGATCTTGGAGCCGGGCATCAGTGTATCCAGAACCCCGTTGCAGAGTATGGAGCCGCACTTCCTGTCACGGTTCGCGTATCGGAGCATATTCGCGGCGAAGCGGTTCGCCTGTCCGATGCTCTCCAGCTTGCGGTCGGTTGAGAAGTAGGTCTTTTCGCCCTTATTGTTCCCGGCTTTTCCGGTAGTCTTGCCGTCGCTCACCTCACAGCCGGTGAAGAGAGCCCTGTCCGTTATGCGGCACCCGTCCGCCTGAAGAGTGAAGTCCGCCACATCCAGACTGTCGAGGTAAACATCCGAAAGTATGCGGAGCTTCCCATCTGATACGATCATGGAGCAGCCCTCCAGCTTGCAGAGGTTTGACAAAAAGATCAGGTCAGATTCCCCTTTCTGTTCGATACCCTCGTACTTATGATCGCTCACCTGGTAGAATTTGATCTCGAGCCCGAGACGCCCTGCCGCATTCCGGCACAGCTGTGTGAAGCTTGCATTCTTCCAGCCCTTCACCTGCCCGATCTGGTGGTTGAGAAGCGGCGCGCAGTCCAGCACCATCTCAGCTCCTTCCTGTCTTATCGCCGTGACCACCATCACGCCGCTGTCTGCATGGTCATCGCTGGCCTGCAGCTTATCGCCTCTTTTCGGCGCCCAGCCTGTCCACTGCCCCTGTGAGTTATCAAAGGCGATCGTCATGGTGTCGATATGCCCGTTTAAATACTGATTAAGCTCACAGCGCCTTATCGTGGTCATTTTGTCGGTTATTTCCGCACCTTCGTATACAAGCTTCATTCACTCCTCCAGGGTGGAGCCGATCCCGGGGTCTCCGCAGCCTCCTCTACTATCGGGACCAGTACCTCCACATCAGCATCGAAGATCAGGACATCCGCCAGCAGGGGGTTAGCGTCTATGATGACGCTCGCCATCTTTTCGTCTGTGTAGAATTCAAATGCGATACTGTCGAAGGTGTCACCCTCGACAGTTGTATAGATCATGTAATCATCCATAAGCCATGGCCGCCTTTCTTGCGAAGAATTCTTCCAGAACGTCCATGAATTCCTCTTCATTATCCCTCAGGGCCTGCATCACGGTGTCGTAATCGGCATTGCCCTGTATCGTGACCTCGGGGGAGAAAGTGATATAATTCCCTCCGCCTCCCGTTGTCTTGGCATTGCTTGCCACCGTATCGACAGCCGTGGGGTTCGCTCCCAGGAGCTTACCGGCTCTTGCCCAGTAGGAAAGGTTTTCCTGCCGGTATGCCGGATCGAAGCTGATCACCGCCTCCGTTCCCGCTTCGCCCGCGATGGATATGCCTTCGGTGAAGCCGCCCTTTGCGAACTCGGGTATGAGCGGGATATTCACTCCGAAAGTGGAACCGCCGAGGCCGGGCACCCAGTCGGGTATCTCTATCTGGATACTGTTGATAGCCTCCAGGGCTTTGTTGATGATAGCCACCACTGCATTAAGGGGAGCCTTAAGCAGCCCGGCAAGAGCATTGAAAGCAGCCGAGAAGATGGTCTTAACATTCTCCCAGGCTCCCTTCCAGTTGCCAGTAAATACATTTTTGATAAAATCGATCACGGCGCCCAGGATGATCTTAAGCTGGTCTATGGCGTTGATAATGCCCTCGATAACTCCGGATACCACATTACCCACTTGGTCTGCCACAAAGCTCACCAGCGGAGTAAGGGCGGTAAGCACATCCCCAATAAAGGCGATAATAGGCGGCAGACTCTTAAGTATCAGGTCAATAAGCGGCTGCAGCGCTGTAAGGATCTGCACGATTGGAGGTACGAGGGCCTGGATCAGCCCCATCAACGGAGGCATGATCGATACCATGAGCTGGTTCAGTACCGGCATGATAGCATCGAACAGGCTCTGGATGATAGGCATCAGGGCGTCCCCGATGGGAGCCACGATCTCCAGGATCTGGCCTATAATCTGGCTTATCCAGTCGATTATGGTAGGCAGGTTCGTTACTACAAAGTTGATCAGATCGATAATAAAAGGCATCATAGCCTCGATAGCCGGGCCGATCATAGCGCCAATATTATCCGCTACCTGCATGATCACATCCAGGAGCGGGGGAAGCGCTACCGCCAGCGTATCGAGCATAGTTTCCACAAAGGGACTCAGTTTCTCCATCGTCTCCCCGATCTTAGGCAGAATCTTGGCTGACAGATCCCGTATGACCGGTATAACCTTGCTCATCGCTCCAGTGATCAACGGCAGGATGGAACCTGCCGCATCTGCGATCAATGGCATGGCATCCTCTGCTATGCCCAAAAGTTCATTAGCCAGAGGTTCAAATGCTACCTGGGCCTGCTGCTTAATGAGCTGCAGCTTCTCCGGGAAGCTCATTGTATCCTCTGCCGCCTTCATTATCGTTTCATCCGAAGCTTCCAGAGCGGCAGTCAGCTCATCTACCGACAGCGTTCCCTCCCGGATCGCCGCTGCCATAGAAGATCCGGCACGGGCTCCGAACACCTCGCTCGCTATCGCCGTAGCCTCTGCGGCACTTCCCGCTTCTTTTATCGCTTCCGCGTACTGTGCAAGCCCCTCCGAGGCGCTCAGGCCGTCTTTCGCCATCGTCCCGACTGACTTCTTTAAGGCGGACATTACTTCCGTGGTATTTACGCCGGCCTTGTCAAGCTGGCCGACCAGCGCCGTTGCTTCCTCGAAAGAGAAGCCCATCTCCTGCAGCTGAGGGCCGAAGGACTGCACCGTGTTCATCAGCTCCGTAAAGCCTACGCCGGTAGACTGGGAAGCCTTAAATACAAAGTCCATCTTGTCGCCCATATCCTCAGCAGAGATCCCCCACTGTTGGAATGCTTTGGAACTCCCTTCGATAACTCCGCCCAGATCATCCCCGAGCATATTGGACACCTGCAATGCCTGTGCTGATAACTGCTGAAGCGGTTCTCCCGTAAGTCCCAGACGTGTATTAAAGTCCGCTATCGCCTGCGAACAGCTTTCCATGTTGGTCGGCACCGTAGAATAGACAGCATCAAAATCCTGCATGAGGCTGTCTAACGCATCGCCGGTTGCTCCCGTACCGATACGGATAGCATCGGATGCCGCATCAAATTCCAGTGCAAGATCCATGAGCGCCTTAGTTCCTGCGACTGCTGCCGTACCGACCGCTGCCAGGGAAGTCACTGCAGCGGCGCCGACAGCTTTAAAAGCGCCGCCCGCCACCCCGGCGATCTTTCCAAGGCCTCCGCCAAGAGAGGATATGGCTGCCTTGGCGTTATTTACCGCCTGTTGTAGTGACGGATCAAGCGCTCCACCTATTTGAATTTTCGCTTCAAATTCTTTGCCCTTCATCAGTGCTTTCTCTTCTGTCTTCTCCGCTCTGCTTCCTTCTGAAACTGTTCTGCCTCTTTGGATGCCTCTTTTATCTCAGTAAAAAACTCCATCAGGCCCATGCGCCTGAGTTCCGTTACGCTTGTGTGGAAAGCCCTACTGTAACTTCTGAGGGCGCTTCGGACTGTTCTTCCGTCTGGTCCTCCCGCCCTAATGTAAAAGCCATGCCCACCATCGCAACTTTCATGATGTCTGCCCCGGTGATGCGTTCCACATCCGTGATATCATAAGCGGGGTTATCGGCTATGACCGCATACATGCCCAGCATAAGCTGTGCTCCCGCATCGATCTTAATGTTTGCACCGGTAATGCCGTTACCCTGCGTTACTGCCCTGTTTATTGCTTTCAGATAGAGATCCACGGTGATCTTGTCCGTGTCGTAAGAGAGTTCTTTGACATCAGTCCCATCGATCCTGATCGCTTTGTTTAACTCGATAATACCTTTCATTTCTGTGCTCCTTCCTTTGTCTGAAAATAAGGGGCGGGCGATAAAACCCGCCCCGGTCCGTCTTACAGTACGCTGCTTAAATCTGCGAAGTAGTCCTTGCCGTTGATCTCACACTTCTGGGTAAGGCGGTTGATGTCCCAGAGAACTTCGCCGTCTTTTACCATCTTGTATCCTGTCACGGTATAAGGCACTTCCACGTCAACGCTCTCGCCGGGCTTGACGGTGATCTGCGGTACAGCCACATTCGGGAAGGCTGTAATAAATGCCTTGCAGCCTACGATGCGCTGGTTGCCGTCATTGCCCATCACCTGCTCGCCCCAGCGGAGCTCGATCTCCAAAGTTTCCTGGGCCAGCATCTCAGCCAGGCCCTTGTCGGCGCCGATGTGGTGTACGGTCATCTCCATGTTGTCGAACTGGCCGATCACGGGCACGGTAAGTGTGCCCATCGCCTCAGCGTCCACAGTCTTGTTCTTGACCTCAGGGAGGGAGACCTCCACATTCTCACCGACGCACTTCTGTTCACCGCCTACGGGGTTGGAATATACCCTGTTGGCGTTTACGGTTAAGTACTGATCATTCAACATCCCTCGTCACCTCCTTAAAAGTATGCGGCGAAGCCTTCATCCGTGTAGGCCACGTACGCACTTGCGCTCTTCAGAGGAGGAGTAGGCGTTACCTGGATATCCCAACGGAAGTTGCCGTTACGCAGTGCCCCGAGACTGTTATGAGCCTCTTCGAACACGATCTTGGGCGACCCGATCAGTGCCCCCGCTGCTGCCAGGGCGTCAAGGCGCTCCTGCTCACGGGTAAGGATCGTATCCTTAAGCTGTACGGTCATGGGCTTGTCGATGCTCCCCGCCCAGCGGATCTGAAATGCGTTGGTCAGATAGAGCAGCATACGCATCGAAACATCGAAGATATCCCTCGGATCCAGTTCGGTATTTGCGAAGGTATACGCTGCGGTATGGTCGCCCCAGAGCTTCCATGAGCCGCCCCAGAAGACCACGGTGCCAATGCCGTTGGAACAAAGGTCATTTGCTTCGTTGGCATCAAAGCCTGCGCTCGAACCGAATGCCTGCTTGCTCACAGGCACGCTCTTGTTACCGCAGGACTCCATGGGCACGCCGTCGTGTGCAAGGTCTCTCTTAAGAGTTTCCGCCATGGCCAGGGTGGAGATGTGATACACGTTTCCATCGGTGCCCTTTGCCATCGGGAAGTATACGCAGGAGCGTTCGCTGGTATAGCCGTTATTTGCCTTCCAGCTCGCCGCCTTTGCCAGCGTGTCGTTGTTTACTGTGGATGCGCTCTTGATGTAGTACTGCTTATCATTCTGCACGGTGGTGTCTTCGGTAAGTACATACTTGCCGGAATCATTCTGCTCGTAGTAGCCCAGGTTGTGAGGATTTGATCCGGCATCCGGGGTAACCTCGCTATAGTTGTCCACCTCATAAGACAGCGGGATGTCAGCGAACACGAAGCTGTCCCAGTGGCCGTTGAGCTTTGTTGCCTTGGTTACCAGGGCGCGGTACACAGCAGGGATCTGGGACCATCCGGGAGCTGCCATCAGATTCACGATGGCGCCGTAATTGGGATAGATCAGATCGGCTGCCTGCAGTCCGGTATAAACTCCGGTATTGCTTTTTGCACCGATGATATCGTCCACGGTGATTCCGGACACATCGATCTCGTTGTATGTGACGGCAACCGCCCCTTCGATCGGATTGTCACTGTCAAGGCTCACGATGGTGACCTTGTGGGAATTGAAGCCGTATGATACGGCATAATCCACGCCCTCTGCCTTATCCGCAACAGCCAGGGTGTCAAGGATGATGTCCTCGCTGGTAAAGCTGGCTTTACCGTTTACGAAGTTCAGTGTCACCGTCTTTGCGGCACCCTTGCGGTGTGTCGCAGGATTAAGCACATTGATCACGTAGATAGGGCCTACGTTGTCGCCGTTGTTGAAATGTGCGGCCACGGCTTCGCAAAGGGTGTACTTGCCCCAGTCGGAAGCATCGCCGATCTTGCTCTGTGCGTCCAGGTAGTTGGTAAGCTTCACCGGGGTGTTGATGATCCCAGCATCGGCATAGCCGCGGATCAGGTTGACCGGGGCGGTGCCGACATACAATGCTACCGTGGAGGCTTCCGCCGTAGCCTGTACAACGCTCTCGGCAAGGTGGCCGTATGTTCCATACAGATACTCAGCCATTATTTATTTCCTCCTTCAAAGATATTGATTAACTTCTTCATTCAGCCGGCGCAATGAGCACCGCACCTTAAACTTCAGATACGCATACCAAAACGGGTAATAGTCCAGAACGGTATTACTTTCTTCCCTGAACGGCCCGAACTCCATGCCTTCCCACTGCATGACTTCCACATTCTGGCCCATGTAGGTTGTGGACTGCACGGCTGCGGCGGTCTTGTCTACGAAGTTCCAAAGCTCACGCCAGCCTTCATAGTCCGCCCTGAATCCGGGGATCTCTCCCTCTTCCGACTCGTAATCCAGTGGGATGATCCAGTCATCCTGATATGTTCCGGGAGCCCAGCCAGAGAAGTTGAGCGTAATGCTCACTTCCCTGTTTTCCGGGTCGTCGTTGCCATATTCAAGCTGAACGACAACAGAGGGCACATTGATCCTGACCTTCGGCGGCAGCTTGTCGCGGGTAGGCAGGTACAACGGAAATGCGTGCGGATGCACCATCGTGTATTCATAGCGCTTATCGTTGGCCTTCCCATCTTCAGACGGGAGACGCATAAGCACTTCCGGGCACACATTAGCGTTAAGCCATTCCACTATACTGTCTACGATTCCCACGATCGTCATTACCAAACCTCCGGCAGACTCATTGCTACCCTTGTCACGCCCATCTCATCCAGCCACGTCTCCACGGTATAGGCCACGCCGTCGATATAGATTGCTTCGCCCCGCATCTTGCGCCCGTTCAGCTCTTCCGTTCTCGCATACATGACCTTTACCGTTTTGGAGAGTGTCACATCATCGTCCTTCGCCTCGATCTGTTCATCCTGAAGCGCGACCGTTATCTCTTCACCGTCCACTTCGTGCTTCTCTCCGAACTCATCCAGGTTCAAAAACACCGCCCTGTCACTTTCTACCAGCGCTTTGAATGCGCTCATACGGGATCCTCCGCTTCAAATTCCGGTGCATCGCCGCCTTCCGACTCATCGTATTCCTCGATAAGTCTTATGAGCTCTTCCCTGCTCTTGCCGAAAGAGTTGATCCCTCTTTCCTTCGCTTCGAACTTAAGCTCATTCCAGCTCATCTCATGCACCGGTGCATTTTCGGCTTTTTCGGTGTCCGCCGTCTCTTCGGTGTCCATTTCCTTTTCAGTGTCCACCACTTCTCCGGCTTCCGTCATATCTTCGGGATCCGCCTTCTCTTCTGCCACTGCCGCCTCCAGCACACCGTTAGCGATCTGTTCCCGTGCCACACGGTCGGACACCTCGAAAGGTGCATCTCCCGCGTGCTTGGGTTCTACGCTGTGGTATTTTTCGACGTAGTGGCCGAATGTTCCGTTAAAATCGTCTCTTACTCTTACAAGCATGATCTGCCTCCTTCCGCTGCAGGCACGTTATCAGGTGAGCACCTGTGAGCTGATGGCACTGTTGAGCACCTTAGGCATCACAAGAGGTCTGGACTGCTGGATCTGCGTTCTGGTGTTCGCATTCTCGTCAATGACAGAGTGAGGAACACGCTTTGCTGCGTAGGTCACGAAGTCGCGGGATGCGCCCTCGATCTGGGTGATGGCACCGTATGCGGTGCGGCCCATGCCGGGAGCGGTCATGACGCAATACTTCTCGGGGATGAAGTCCACCATTGTGTATTTCGCAGGACTTCCGCTCTTAGTCTCGCTTCTGTACTGGCGGGTATATGAGAACACGTTGATCAGGTGTCCCTTCACGTTGAGTACTGCGATCAGCACGGAGCCATCTGCATTTTCCTGAGGGTTCACTTCCTGTGCAAGAATGAACCTGCGGTTATCGAGCAGTGCCAGAATGGTACTGTTGGTCAGCATCACGTCCGCCACCTTGCCGGAAACGATCAGATCACTTGCCTTCAGGCCGCGCTTGGTGAGGGCGTTCGCCATAGCCCCGATATCTGCAATGATATCGCCGCCGTTGTCCCACTTTGTGGCCGGTGTGTATACGGAAGGATTGGATGCGCCGGTATAGAATTTGATCTCCATGTCGATCGCTTCTGCGCTTCCGTACTTGTCAGCATACTGGTGCAGGGTGTACCCGTTGTTGAGCAGCACCTGTGCAGCCATGTACTCTTCACGAAGATCAATCGCTTCGTTCAGGTCTGCCATATCCTGTGCAAGGAACTTAGCTTCACGCTGCTCCGGTGTAACACTTGAGAACACCGATTCTCCGGCCTGTCTCCTGAGCAGCTGGTCAGCTGTGAGGGTGCGCTCGGGCGCCACCAGGGGAGGAGTGAACTGATGCGTCTGATATCCGCCGCGCGCCAGGGGTACACCTCCCTTTCCGGGGATGACCACGGGTGCGAGCGTCGCATCGGTCTCATCCTTGAAGTCCACCAGCACCTCTTCGGTGGTGAAGATATCCTCCGAAGCGGTGGGGAAATAGCGGTCTCTGAGGAAGGTGCTCTTGGGCTTAACCGCTTCCTGCAGGGACAGCATGGTCTTTGTGTTATAAAGATTGATAGCCATCTGTATGCCCTCCTTATACGCTTACTGCTTCAACGCCGGATACCAGATAGATACCGGCATTCTTCAGATTAACCTCATCAGCGGCGGCCAGTGTGTAGCCTGCTGCCACGATAAGTTCCTCTCTTACAAACTCGCCGCTGTTGTACGCCGCTGCTACCGTGTCGGCGCTTGTAGCGTCCACATCAGCCGCAAGGATCACCTCTGCTGTGCCGGCGGAGGTATCCGCCAGGACAAACTTGTTGTTTGCATCCCTCATAAGCACGGATCCGCGCTTAAGCTTTCCTTCGCCACTCTTGACCGTGACGGTCTGGATGCTGACGGGGTGCGCATTTGATGCGATGAGATTGTCGATCGCTGTAGTCTCAACCAATGCCATCTTACATTCCCTCCTTTACGTAGTTTACGAGAGCGGCCAGCTCTGCCGCGTCTGCTGCCACGGTGTCTTCCATTCCGGAATTTGCCGTACCAATGATCCCTTTTGCGTCCTCGGTCTCTTTAGACCTGGCGGCAAGGTAGGTATCTCCCTGAGCCTGCTGCGCTTTCATCGCCGCAAGCGCCAACTGTGCTGCATCCATAGGCTCCTCGTACTTCGCCTTGTTGACCATTGCGCTGTCGCCTACCGCCTGAGCAATGGAATCGATCTCCATCATGCGCCTGCGTTCTGCGTCCAGAGCATCCGCCACAGCCTTGTCGGTGCTTCCCTGGATGTCCTTTGTCGCCTCGTTTCTGATCTCTTCGACCAGCTCGGGCTGACTTTCCTTAAGTTCCTTCAGAGTCATCGTTTCTTTCCTCCCTTCTCCGGTTTTTTGTGACAACTCTATATCATGCGTTCCTTCCTTGCCGCGTGATAACACTACTGTTCCCCTTGCTGCAAAATTCGGCATGGGGAGCCCTCTCATGTTCTGCAGTATGCCGTTGACCACAAGCATATCCGCCTTGTCCTTCACATTTTCCATTTCCACATCCGGCTCCGTCCCTGTTACTTCGTCCGCCAAGCCCTCGTTTACCGCTTCCTCGGCTGTAAACCATTTTTCCGCTTTCATCATGTTCAGGATATGGTCTTCCTCCGCTCCTGACCGGCTTGCGTACACGCTGGCCACGCTCTTGTTGATCGACTGGAGCATGTTCACCGTCTTCTTCATCTCTTCGGCGTTGTAATATCCGACCAGTAACGCACTCGCCCCGTGGATCATGAGCTGCGCTCCGGTCGATATCTTTCTCACATCGCCTGCCTGCGCAATGATCGACGCGGCAGACGCTGCCAGCCCGTCCACGATCGTTGTTGTCTTCGCATTCATGGCCATGATGCGGTTGTAGATGGATATTCCCATCTCCACATCGCCGCCGACGGAGTTGATGTGGAATATCACTTCCTCCGCTTCGTCCAATGCATCAAGATCGGCTAAGAATCGCTTCCCCTCAATGAACAGGCCGTCAACCTTCTCGCCTGTCCACCAGTCCGTCGGCACACTCTCAACCACTTCTCCGTAAAGATTTACTTCTACCTTCTTCCCGTCCTCACTCTTCATCACCGTGTACGGTGTCCTGAGCGCCTTCAGGATCTTCGCTTTCGCCATCCTCATTTCCTCCCATCGGTGTGATCGTTTCAAGCTGCTCGTTTTCCCTTGCGAGCTGTTCAACATTCGCAGAGAAATCCGAGCCGTTTATCCTAAGCGCACTGTCTTCGCGCGTAGAAAACCCATGCTGGCACGCCAGTATCTCGGCGCTTATCTCCTTGTTCGGGTCAAGCTGTCCCTGTGACGGTCCTATCCACTGCGCCCCAAGCCATGCTTCGTGTATCAGTGGATCCGTAAAGAAGCCGGGGGCTGATATCCTCCCTCTCGCCACTGCTTCTGACAGCCACAGTTCATATACGGGTCTGCAGAAATCATTCACGAACCATGTACGGTACATCCGGAAGCTCTTCCAGGCTTCCAGCAGCGCCCCTCTCGATGCACTGTAGGACGCCGTGAACTTCTTCAGCAGTATCTCAGACGGTATTTCCAGTGCCGCACCCATCTGTGTGCATACGGCTTCGCAGAACGCTGCAAAACCGCTTACCGGGTGCTTCGGGTCTACCGTTACGATGTTCTCTCCGGGCTGAAGGAAATTGACCTGTCCGGGCCCCATCTCGTAATCGCTTGGATCCCTGCTGTCTACATCTCCTTCCGGTGCAGCCTCACTTAAAGGATTTTCTCCTTCCGCTGTAGACGTCTGCACGTACGCTGTCAGATATGAGTTCACCAGGGCAGCGGCCAGCTCACTTTCGGTATAGCGGTTCATCTGCAGGAGAGATATGATTACCGGCGCTATAAAAGACACTCCTCTGTACTGATCCGGTCTTTCGGTACTCATGAGATGCAGTATATTCGGCATCTCAGTATCTTTTCCTCTGGCTTCGATCCGCTTATATTCCGTCTTCAAGGTCGTGCTCTCATACGGATATGTATTCCGGATGTGATATGCGACAACAGCTCCGTCATCATCTACCTCTACCCCGTCAAAGATCCTGTTTCCCGTGACCGGGTTCTTCGCCATTGCGGATGTGATGCCCATATTGGTCGGTGTCGCCACAAGATCCGCTTCAAGCGCTCTCAGCCGTAGCGAATACGGTCTCATTACTGTCGGTTCTTTCTGTTGCACCAGTGCAAAAACGTCTCCCGATGCCAGCCACGATACGAGCATCAGCTGTTGAAGCTCGTAAAAGTCATTCAGCCCCGTAGCATCACAGGCGTCTTTCCTTGATGCCCACATATTGAACTCGCGTTTAACCCTGTGCACCCATTCCGTCGCCTGCTCCTGTGTAAGGCCTAAGACCTGCATGTCCGGTCTCGGGTTAAGACGCAGGCCTGTTCCTACTGTGTTGGTTCTGTGCGTCTTGATCGCGCTTGTCGCCACCGGTGCGCCCATATACAGAAGCCTGCCACGCTGGCGTAATGTGTAATTATTGTCGTCGATATCTTCCCGTGGGCTCCCTGATTGCGCGGTAAAACCTTTTGTTGAGCGCTTTCGCGTGGAAGCGCCCGCGGATCCATATCCTTTGTAGCCATATACGCTCATCACTTAATCCTCAAATAGGGGTGCAGGGGAAGGAGCGCCTTGCGGCGATTCCTGCACCCATGCCAAACACAGATGACTACCAGTCTCTGTGCACGACACCAACTGTCTTACGCGGCGCATTACCGTTTTCGAGCCGCAGTTTCTGTGCCAGCAGCTTATCCCACTGTTTCAGCACATCCGTAGCTGATAGTGCGTTTCTTGTGATCGACCGGTTCCCGATCGTATAACCGGCTACCGCCTCACCGCCCAGAACCGCATCCCGCTGTATCGTGAGCTTATCCAACCCGTCAACGCACGCCCGGTATCTGAAGTTACCCGCATACAGTGCGGATATGTATTCTATTCCGTTTTCCGTCTTTGCATCGTATGTCATTACCAGTCCTCATATGTGCTCTTTCTTCGCCGCTGCTGCCGTTTTGGCTTTGCTTCCGGCTTTTGCCTGCTTTCAGAGCCGTTCAGCTTTCTCTTCACCTCATCCATATTCGGTTTCAGGATCTTGAAAGCCGCATTTGCGTAATTTCGGCAGTCCAGCGCTTCGTTTCTTTCGTGCCCCGGGATCTTTTCCCACTTCCATTTGCCTTTGCTGTCCATGACCATGTGCTCACTTAAGAGCCCCGAATAGAACAGTGAATCGTAGCCTTTTTCTTTTTCCTTCGGGAAGTGGCTCATCCTTGCACCCGATTCCTTCACCTTCAGGCCACTGTAGATATGCTCTTTGCCGCTGTCTACACCTATGTAGTACAGCCAGGCTTTACCTTTAGCGCCTGCTGCCGTGTTGAACTCTACCCGTTTAGGTGGTGCCGTGTACGGAGCATCCGCCCTGTTTGCGCCTTTAATCGCAAATACACGCTTGTTCTGCCGTTTGGCGCACTGCTCATACACTTCCTGTGTGTAGTGGCCGCCACTGTCTACAAAGGTCAGCGATATCTTCAGCCCCATTCCGCTCCGGAAGTGGTACACTCGATCGATCACGGCATCCAGCTTCTCCCAGGTTTCCTCGTCTGCCGGGTTCCCCATGATGATTCCGCGCTCAATGCCCCAGTTCTCCTCGAACATTCCGTAGCCCACTACTTCGTATTCCAGGCGATTGTCCTGCGTGTCTACTCCCAGAGTAAGACACAGGACACCTTCTGGCAGTTCCGCGCCGTATTCCTCCGCCCTTCCGGCCATTTCCTCTTCGTCCTCAAGGTCTCCCCTGTTCTCCCAAAGCTGGCCGAACAGCGTGTTGTAGACTGTCTGAAGTCTTTCGGGATCCTTTCGGGCTTCTAGGAACCGCACGATGATCTTCTCCCACTCCATCCAGGGGGAAGAGAAGCCGTTTATCCAGAAAGACCGGGTGCCGTTGACTATCGCTTCAGGGCTTTCGGCCACCCATTTGTGTGGTTGCCGTTTGATCTCCTGTTCGGTGTGATAGCATCCACATTTTGGACACGCCCACCCAGTCTCATCAACGATGTACTGCTGTTCCCTGCCTACTTCCAGCGTGTGGAACTGAAATCTTATGCTGTCAAAGTTCACGAAACTGTATTCTTTGCAATCCGGGCACTCTACGCACCAGTATTCACGGGTGCCCTGGTCGAACAGCTTTGCTATCCTGGACGATCCTTTGATGGTCGGCGTGCTTACCGCCACCATCTTCGAGTTGTAGAACGTCGCCGTCCTTCGTTCCAACAGGCTCCACGGATCACCTTCCGTTCCTGCTGATGTGGCCCATCTGTCGATCTCGTCCCCGAAAATGTATCTTGCCGGTGTTCCTGCAAGATCTGCCGGAGCGTTTGACCCGATCAGTGATATCATTCCGCCCGGGTACACCTTCTTAGTGATCGTGTTGTTCGTGTCGCGGCCTTTTGTGGCCGCCACCTTGTCCCGGACGCATTCGGTGTCTCTGATCATCGGCGCCAGACGTCTTTTTGAGAAGTCCTCCGCCTGGTTCAGTGTCGGCATCGTGTAGAGTGCCGGCCCCGGATCCTGATCGATCATGTAGCCTAATATGTTTAACAGGCTTTCGGTCTTCCCGACCTGTGAACTGGCTACCACGGCGATCTGTTTTACCCTTGCATCCCCGAACGCATCCATGATCTCTTTCATGTACGGGGTTCTTGCCGTGCGCCAGTTGCCTGCTTCCGCGCTGTTTTCCGGAGATAGTCTCCTGTATCTGTCCGCCCACTCGGAAACCGTTAGGTCTTCTGGCGCTTTGAAGCCTTTGCAGGCGTTTTGGAAGAGGGCTGCCGTTTTGAGGATACCTTCTTTGTCACGGTTTTCTTCGCCGTAGTTTTCCCTGCTGCGGTTCTCTTTGCCGGCGCTTTCTTTGCCGTTTTCTTTGGCGGATCCGGTTCTGCTTCCACCACCTGCTCTTCCGCTGCCCATTTAGCCCTCTCTCTTACTCTCTTACGGTATTCGGCAGGGTCGTATTTGTACTTGGCCATGCCGTTCAGCAGATCATCCACCGCCTCTTTGATCACTGCCGACGCCTCTGCTGCCGTCCTGGCTTTTGCCGCGTCTACGGCCAGCCTTCCCGGTAATGCCAGGATGCTTGCTCGTATCGTTGCGATCATGTCGGATGTGATCAGCTCCACATCCTCCGCCCGGTGCATCATCCCCTGGAGCTCTTTCACCTCCAGCTCTATCTTGTCGGCCCGCCCTTTCTTGTAGCGGTAATCCTGCTTTGCGATATCCTCCAGAATGTCAGCGCTTGCCTTGCCTTCGACCTGCTCCCGGAGGTGGTTGATATATGCCACGAGACTCGGTATCGCCTTGTAGTGTTTCCGGCCGGCATGCGAGATGGATTTGATGATACCCTCATCCTCCAGCTGCCGTACCCTCTCGGAGGTGAATCCCAACAGCCTCGCAAGCTCCGTCGTTGTTAAGTTTCCGCCGTCTTTTTCTTCCGCCATTTTGACCAAACCAAATGCCAAATTTATTTTTTCGCGCCTAACGGACTTTTGGGCTCGCTAGCACCGCAGGGGATTTTCCCTGTCTGGAAGTACCTACCCCACCCCCAGCTATGCTTTATTTCATCGTGTTTTAAAGGAGTCCGAGCTCTATTTGTTCAACAGTTGTTCGCAATGATGTTCAAAGCGTTTTTTCAAACCTTCTTCGATCGCTTTCTCGATCTTCGGCTTGATCCCTTCTTTGCTTTCGATCATCTGCGGAACTGAAAGCGTTTTGATCGCATCGATCGGAAGTCTTGATGCTCCTCTTCTCTGGAATGGTATCTCCTTGCTGTCCGCTCCGCCTGCGTGTGACAGGAACGCCTGACTACTCAGTGTCTTCCGCTGTCCCTTCTTCACCTCTGCAGTCACCTGGTAAGGCTTACCCGAGGCAGGGCGGGAGGCAGGTTTCATCTTGAAGTGGGTGGGTGTCAATACCCGCCCTTTATATACCAGGGCCGCACTGTCCACCTCAGTCCCTGCTATGGACATCTTCCCGTTGCTTTCCGTGTTCAATGCCGCCTTCACGTCCTTGGCGGCTATACTGTATTCCTCACGTACCGCCTTGGATACCCACCCTGGAGCTCTTGACTTCATATCCCCCACGGTTCTTTTGACGACCTTCTCTGCGCCCTTTTCAGTTTTATCCAGGCCGTTGACAACAGCCTTCATGTCAATCTTTTCCTGCATATCATTCCCTCGAAAGACCCGCTCCGGGAACTCGGCAGCAAACCGGAGCGAGTAGAAAGGAGATCCTTAAACTGCAAAGGGAGCGGCCCCCCGCTCCCCATGCTTCCACGCTATCACAATAACACACTTGAATACGCTATATGCGCCATCTTACCGGATGGAGTTCTCCAATGTCCACGCCGACCATCCGAACCATCTTGCTGACTATCCTCTGCATCTGCCTGATAGAGTAATTAGCGTCAAGCATAAGCTCATACCGTGTTACGCTCCTGCCATTCCAGAACCTCAGGCGGATCACCTTTTGCTCATCAGCTGTCAGCTTCTCGTATGCTGCTGTCACTGCTTCCGTTTCGCGCTTTAAGCGCTTGCGATATTCCGCCTGAAGCTGTAATGCCCGCTGCTCCGTCTGCGAGTTGTCCTTTGCCTTTTGTCGCATAGAAGCGTGCAATACTTCCTCTTCCCATTCCCGAAGCAGTTTGAGTGATTCGGGATATTGTCGTATGATCGCCTGGATTTTTCGCCAGCTCTCTGCCGGTATCTTCATTCCTTCTCCTTCGTTCTCCGCTTCTTTGCGTATTCTGCATATCTATCTCCGCATTTCCCGCATGTCTTCATCCCTGGTCTTGTCGTATTTGCTGCGCAGATTGAACATAAGCCTCTCTTCTTCGCTGACTTTCTCCGTTTCTGTTGTGCTATCCTGCACATCGTTCTCCGGTACTCCGTGAAATCTTCACGTGTCCAGCCGTGACGGACCGGCTTTTTCTTTGCCTCATCCCTGATCTCTTCTTGAAGCTTCTCAAGTTCTTCCAGTTCCGCCCAGTCAATCTCCGTCTCCTTCCCCGCTCTGCAATCCCTGTTCATTTTCTGCCCTCCATTTCCTGCATTCATCATCGTCCGGCGCCGCATCACACCAACCGCGCCTGCAGTCGTGGCATTGATCGTATTCCTCCGGTACGTCGTCCATGAGCCTAACCCACTTTGGCACGATCACGCACGTTGTCACGGCCGCAATCAGTGCCCACGCCGCTAATATCATCTTGCCGCCTCGATATCGTCCACGTAAAATATCTGCATCTTGTGGATCTTTGCGTATTCCTTCTCGTAACGCGCTCCTGTCGAATCTTCCCATCCCGGCATCATGAATATGGCGCCGCACAGGCTCATCATCGTCTCGCACATCACCATGTATTCCTCGTAGGACATATCCTCCGGCATTTCCCCGTTCACTTTTGCCGGATTGACCACTGTCCAGCCCATCTCTTTAAGCCTTTCCTCATACAGTCTGAATCTGGCCATATAATCGTTTGTCCCGCTGATCTTTCCGCTGATGTAGCATCTCGATGGTTTTCTCATGGCTTTCCTCCGTTCCTTTCTTTCGTCCAGGATATCCGTGATCATCATCGCCACGGATCCTGCTGCCGTGCTGGCCGCAAATATGGTTACGCACAGTCCTATTGCCGTAATATTGCTCACTTTCTCTTATTTCTCCTTGTTTCCGCATGATGCTTTGCATCATATCGCAGGTGACACGGCGCACACAGTGCTTTCAGATTCTCCGGTCTTATATCCTGCGGCTTGTGGTTCATATGGGCTACTGTCAGCGTGTTTCTGTGCGTGTCGAACGGCTCTCCCGGTCTGCGGCACTGTTTCCCGCATTCCTGACATTTCCATCCTGCTGCCTCTTTGACTGCTGCCGCGATGGCTTCCCAGTTGTCAGGATATAGCTCTCTCTGCATCGGCATGATCAGGTTCCCCTCCTCCAAACCAACTCTTGTATGATCCGTTTGCGAGACATTCCAGTGCATACAGCCTTATGTCCTTTTCTTTCTTCAGCCACGGTTGTGTTCTTGCGTGCTCCGTGATTGCTTCCAGCAGTCCCGTGTCTCCGTTCTCGATCGCACGTTCCTCGCAGAGCTTCATCCAGTCATCTATCAGGACCTTTCTGTGGTTGATCTCGAAGCACTCCACCATGCGGTATTTCCGCTTCGGCAATCCGTTCCTACCCCTCGTCATCCCATCCTCGACGTAATCGCAGCACCGGATCCCCGGCGCTATGTCTTCGTAACCGCCGAAAAAGAAGAAAAACATCATGCCCCTCCTGTGATACTCTTCCAGAACTCACCCTTTCCGGGTGGATACTCCATGTAGCGCAGATACGACATCCCCGTCACCGGATTGACGCCCTGCTGCCATGATTCCTTGTCCACGATGTAGCCCTTCGTCCTGTATCGGTTCGGCTTCGTGTTCAGTCCCTCTGCCTGCAGGTCGAGGATTGCCTTCATCGTCCAGTGTGCGTATGTCCTCACCTCCGGACACGGGCGGACCAGGTTACGGCTGCTGCCGAAGTTCAGTATCTCCTTCACCTGCTCCTTGCTCAGCAGTGTCCCGTCCTCCAGCTCCATCGGCTGCTCCTTTGCGATATACTCCGCAAGCCTCTGGCCATCTCCCACCTCACGAACGTGATCCAGATGGGCAAGACCATCTGCAGGGCAAAGCCCATCTTCCAGCATATCCTCCATCGGCGTCATTCCCCTTGCCCTCATCCAGGCATCGGAGATCATAAGATCCGCCTTCGGGTCATTGAGCCTGTTCATCACGAGATGCACATGGATCCCTCCCTGCTTCCCGATCTCGATGGAGTAGATGTACTTCAGTGGAACACCCGCCTTCCTGTACCTGTCTCTCATCTTCCGGATAAATCTCTGGAAGTCCTCCTTGACCTCACCGATTGGCTTCCTTGTCCCCTTTGGGTATTTCAGTGTGAGCCAGAGATCCCCTTGCCTGAAGTTGAGCTGTATCGTTCTCCTGATGTAGTTGACCTTATTGCGGTGATTCTGCCTGCGGATCTGATCCGGAGTCGCCTTTGTCCTCTCCGCTCTCTTTTCACCCCTGCCTCCTCTTTTGCCGGCATAGATGTATACATGTTCTATCCCCCATGGTGATCTGTAAATGTATTCCGAATATGCCATCTCTCGTCCTAACTTTAATATGGTTAATAGTGCACTTAATCGGTTTTGAACCGTTTTTCTTCTTATATATAGAAGAAACTACAGATAACTCTTCCCGAAGATCTCCCGGAACTCCTCGTTTGCTTCCTCGCTCTCATGTAGATGCTTTGCGAATTTTCTTTCCCAGGCGTACTGGCCTTTTTTCTTCAGCCACAGATCAGCGCCGGTGTTCGGATGTGCGTGCACTGCTCCGCTGCTGCCGTTTTCGTCTCCAGTGTGGTGATATTTGCACAGATACACCTTCAGGCCGTACTTTTCCGAAGCCTTCCGGTTGATCCCCTCAAATATGTGATGCTCCTCCAGGGCTCTGTGCGGATTTCCCAGTATGTCGTGCCATATCCTCGGAGGCGACGGTGCCATCTCGAAATGCTTGCATATGTAGCACTGCTCATCGTGCTTGTTTTGCAATATGCTTTTCAAACCGAAACCCCTTCCTCTGTCGTATGGTTCCTTCTTATCTCTATACCGCCCTTTGTTGTCCTTCTGGCCGTTGCTCTTACGGACCCGTCTGAGGTCTCTATGTTCAGCGTTAATGCTTTAAGCCTTCCCACAGCAAGGCTGAGCACTGCTGTTCCTATCACGTTCTTTGCTTCCGGAAGATCTGCGAACAGCTTTTTGCATTCTTCCTCTGCCTCCTCGGCCTGTTTTATCCCCTTGCGGTAATGCAGACCCTCGTTGCAGGTACACTGCCTTGTAGCCTGCTCGTTTATGGCATCCTCCGGCTTCATGCCCTGGCTTGTTAGCTCAAGCGCAAGGTCTCCTTCCTCGTATCCGATAATATGGATCTGTTTGCAGTATCTGCATGTTCCCTGTGCCATTATTCTGCTGCCTCCTTTCTCGCTTCCTTCATCTTCTCCAGTATGTCCTGCTTCAGCAGATCGAACACTTCATCGATCAGCTCTTCTTCCTTCGTTTCGTCGATCATCTCCGCAAATCCCATGTATGCAGTCTTCATTGCTGCTATGAGGATATAGAACTGCGCTACCGGCCCGAGTATCGTATTATCCTTCAGGACACAATCCTGTGTTCCGGGCGGCATCTCGATCAGCATCTTGACATCGTTCTTCTCCAGGGCCTCATCGATCATCTTTGTGAATTCATCTATTGATATTTTCCCGTTCATCTTATTCCTCCCCGTTATATGGCTTAGGCATGGGCATCCATGCTGTAACCTCAAGCTCATCTATCCACCGCTTTTCATAAGCGCTTATTACCCATGAATCGCCATTCCAATAACCTATCTTCGTTTGCCAGTTTTCGTGAATGAAGCAAGTCACAAGTACGTCTCTTCTATCTTCCGGCATCTTTTCACTGCAGGGAGTCCACTGCGGTGTCTCCATATCCACGCATTCTCCCTCTGCGATAAGTGCCTCGACTGCTTCCAGGCTTCCGTTCCTGAACATCTCGGCCGTTATTCCTTCTATGAATATCCCTTTCCTCATTCGCTCGTTTTCCTCCTGCATCTTGTCGCCGGATAATGCACTCCTATGCGTTTGAACTTTATCGGCTCGTAGCAATCAACGCATTTCCACTTCCCGTTTTTATGCTTGTGATTCTCATTCGGATAGGATGCATAGCATGTGCATTGGTATTCCGGTATTTTTGTAACCTTTAAGCCTTGCTTTTTCGCCTCGGCTTTTAATTCGGACGGTGTCATCCTTCCTTCTCCCATTTCAGCGCCTGCCCACAGTAATGGCAGTACGGTTCTTCCCAGTCGCTGTCGCTCTCCTCGAAATCCATTCCGCAGTTTGGGCACTGGGCCCCGTCATAAACGATTTCACCATCTGCATAACCGTCGCCATAGTAAATGACCATCTCCGGCTCGGCTTTTTCTTTAAGCCTCTTGTAATCCTTTAGCCATTCGGCAAGCTGGCGGTGTTCTTTCCCGCACTCAATAACGTCAGTGGCACCGCTTCGGTCTATAAAATTGTTTCCCATGCCCCAGTCGGTATCAGTCTCGCATTTGCTCGCAACTTCCTCAGCATGTTTAATAGCCTCATCCAGTGTCATTCCGCTACCTCGCTATCAATGATCCTGTTCACCGTCTGAAGCATTCCCTCCAGCTTTGTTCGGAGTGCACGATACTGGTTGTCTCTTATCAGCCGTTCACATACATTCAGGTCCGATGACAGGCCGGCCTTGTATCCCCTGATTGTGTTCTTGTCGAGCGTGCTGCTTTTTGGCAGCGTTTCGGCCTCATCCGCTGCGTTTTCGCAGCGTTCTTCCGTAGAACTTTCTTCTACGCCTTCCGAAGAGTGATCATTTTGTGACTTTTCATTTCCGCTTTTTGCCGATTCCGTACGATTTTTGCCGTTTTTTGTCGTTTTTTGCCCGTTTTTGTCGTTTTTTGCCACAGAAACCTTTGCTTTTTCTTGCACCGGTGCATTTTTCGGGAATTCTTCCCCGTAAAGCTTCTCCCACATCTCTTTCGAATCTTTGATCTCGTTATCCGTCCGCTCGATCACCCTGTCCATGAGTGCGGCCAACGCTTCGCCGATATCGTCCTTTTGGAATTCCTGGCGCTCCGATGTGATCATGTTCGTTGCTGTTGCGAAACCATTGCGGACGTTCAGCGTTATCCTGCCCATCCCCGGGATCCGGACCATATACAGCTTCGTCCCCGTCGGTGCCATGGTTTTCATGATCTTTGACTCATCCGGTTTTAGTGTGAATCCCTCTTCCCGCAGGATCTCGGCCATCATCTTCGGCTCTGCTTTTCCGATCTCGAACAGGATCTTCTCCAGGTATCCCATCTCTGCCGTTTCGCCCGGATCCTCCACCATCCTCTCGATCGGCGTGATCTTTTCCTCTTCCTTGACCTCTTCCGCAATGGCCATGATCTCTGCTTTTGTCATATCCGGAGAGAGCTGGTCGTTAACGTGATCAGGAAGTGTGAGCATGATCCCCAGTTTGGCCACGCCGTATTCCTTGAAATCATCCCGCAGCTCCTCCGGATTCTCCGGCTTTGAAAATCTCTCGGATATCGCAATAAAGCGTGATACCTGAGACTCTTCCAGGTGATACTCCGTCCTTGCGAACTCCGTATAGCTTTCATAAGGCGATTCCTTCAGGATATCCGTGTCTCTTGCCTGCTTTAACAGATATCCGATCCGCACAAAGCTGTTGGCCGCCCTGTTCAGCTCATAATCCAGCTCCGTTTTGAACTGCTGATAATTCTGCGTGTAGATGATCGCGTGTTCTTCCATGTCTCCTTACCCCACTTTCTTCTTTCCTTTTTCTTTGAGATGCTCCACGTACCTGTCCAGCCAGGGTTGTATGCTCTTCTTGTCCGGTTGTTTGTCATAGGCTTCATACCACTGCAGCACCGTCCCCTTCGACGAAAGCTCCACAGTGGCCAGCGGCTTCTCCGGCTCCTTCGCACTCCGCAGGAACAGGATGTAGCTCGTCCCTTTTGAATGCTTCTGGAAGTATGTGTCCGATGATCCTACGCAATGATGCAGAACCCTGCCTTCCTCTACAATCTCCACGGCGTTCATCGCCGGACGGATCAGATACTTCCCGCTCTTATAGCTGTATTTCCTGTCCAGTTTATTGTACTTTTCTCTGATCTTCGGCCATTTCTTTTCCATCTGCTCTTTGTACTCATCGTTTCTCTTCTTCTCCAGCATCCGGACCATCTCGTCATGCCTTCTCCTTAGATCCTTCGGGAACAGATATACCTCGTTGCTCAGATCGTACCCCGCCCTCTGTCTCATGCGGATATAGTCCAGATATGTATACTCATAGATTTTCTTTTTGCGCTGTTCTTCAAGATACACAAGAAGCTTATTGAGGCTTGTGTGCGCTAAGATAATCCCATAGGTCTTTCTGTCTGTCAGTCCATTCTTTTTGGCCAGAAACAGCCTTTCTTCGATCTGCTCTCTTGTAAAGCGTGTCTTACTCTTCCTTTCTTCCTGGAAGATGTGGAGATATGTGAGATCTCCTTTTCTTTCCCGCAGTTCTTTCAGCCGGTCTTTGTTTACTCTCAGGCGGTCCGCTATGGTCTTCCCCCTCGGATTGATATTAGCCCCATACTGGCAGAGCAGCGCATGCATCAAATCCGTCATCCCGGCTTTCTGTACGAGTTCAAAATCCGGATATCTTGAAAATGCCGAATAATAATAGATGAGGTCATATCTTTCCGGATCTCCGTATCTCAGCATCGGCGTCTTTTCGATCTCTTTCAGTGTGCCTGGCCAGTAATAGTTTCTACCTATCTTGCATTCGCCGTACCAGGACGGGTTCCCTTCGTACCAGTACTCCTGTCCGTAATAACTGCGGTGCCACCACTCCCTTGCCTTTTTACCTGCTGACAGGTAAAGCCTGGCATATTCCGTCATTTCCTCCCTGTCCTTTGCATTCCTGCTGCTCTCCCGTTTAATCGCGAATGCCCGGAACACAAAATCCTCTCCCAGATTCTGGCCGACCACGAAATCCGCAGACTCCACATAATGGAATCTCTTGACTCTGCCTTCCGCTTTGTAGATCCCCGGCGCCCCGCACTTTTCACACGTTCCCTCGGTGTTGTGCATCGGCAGATCTATCACCTTTACAAGGCTCTTTTCGATCTCCGTAGGCCGCTCTATAAGACCTGTATATGTCTGTCCGCAGGCCGCGCAGGTTACGGTCGCGCTTTTCCCGAATCGCTTGTAATACAGGTTGTGGTGCGACGGCAGGAGTGAATGTGCGTATTTCTCCACATCCTTCGGAACCGGTTTTACCTTTGGAGGTTGCTCCAGCGTCTTGCTCATAGGTAGTACCTCCTTATGATCTCCTTTGCTGTAGCCATCCCTGGCGCTCCGAAACCGACCTCGTTCGGTACTCTTCCGTTCTGGGCCTTGATACTTGCCACGCCTGACGCTTTCATGATCGCTCTATCGATCTTGTACATATGCTCAACGGAATATTTCAGGATCTGCCCCAGGCACCCCGCAAGGCTCTTGTTCTTCTTCCGGACCGCCTTGGCAAATTCTTCATCCTCCACAACCTCGCTCTCTATGTAATCGATCCAGTCCCCGATAAGCTCCGGGGCTTCGATCTCGTTCTGTTCCACTGTCAGCTTTCCGAGTGCTGCAGTTGTGATGCTCACAAACTGCGGCATTACTCCTTCCACGTAATCGAGCGCATCCATTTCGTCCAGGCCATTCTCTTTTGCCAGGATCTTCAGGCTCTCGATATCCCCCTCCGCCTTCAGGCCCTCCGCTGTTGCGTTGAGTTCTTCTGCGCTGCCAAATTCTCCAAACTTATCAAACATTTCTTTTTCTCCTTTCTTCTTCTGGTTTCATCCTCCAGCCAGTTTGAAAATTCACCCTTATCTGCCGTATAAGTGATGATATGGCCTTCCGATCGTTCCGATATTGCCTTATACCACGGAGATACTTCCTCTCCCTTTGAGTTCTTCCATTCGTTCTCCTGCCATGCCGGCATCCATTCCGAAAGAGCTGTCACCGTCTGTGAAACCCTTACATGAACTGTGATCTCGCACGGTTCCCTGTATCTTTCCAGTGCCTGTGCTACCAGCATCAGCTCCGATGTGGTTTTTGTGGCCTTCTTCAGCTCACAAGTCTCATCCATTGTCCCCAGCTGTCCGTTTGATGCTTTGTAGACCAGCAGGTATGTCCCATAACCGTCCACGGCTTTGATCGAATTTACAGCAGAACATATGTATATTTCCGTCTTTTTCATCTGCGCGGCCTTTCTCTGTCCTTCGCCGCCTTACGCACTGCATCTGCGTGTTCCTTTAGTGCCAGAAGCGCTACCTCCTGCATTTCGCCACTCATCCTGTAGCGGAAACTGTGGCCGATGTTTGACACAAGATTCTCAAAGCGCCTCATCACCTCATCCTGGATGAGTTCCCCGTCTACCCTTGCCCGTGTCACTGCTTCCTGTGCTCTCGAAAAGATCCCTTCCTTTTCTTCATTCCCGAAATACCATTCTGCATCCATTTCCGTCAGGATCCCGATCTCCCGTGCAAAATTGAACACTGCATCGCTCGTATCTTTAATATAGGCGGCGGCCTGGTACTTGCCTTCTTTAAAGCGTTTCTCAAATTCCGCCGCCTTGTCCGTGAGATATCCTTTTGCTAAGACCCGGAGGTTGTTTATCATGGTGGGGCTTCTAATGGCATCATCTATCATGGCATTTACCTTCCGTCGTCCTCTGCTTCCCGTCTTCCGCAGCGCCTGTAGTCGCTCTTCGGCGTCACGATGGGCTCATTCCTGCACTTCGTCATCCATTCCGGATATTCTTCTTCCTTGGCCATCAGGTCCCGGAGCCTTAATGATGTTTCCTTTTTGTGTGCTCTCAGGCTCTTCTTAAAAGCTTCGATGAATCCCGGATTATCAAATACGCTTCCCTGCCCTTCCGGTGTATGCAGCGTTTCGATTCTCCCGCCGCCTTCCAGGTGCTTCAGCATGTCTCTTGCTGTTGTGTACGCACTAAGTGCCTCCTGCAGCTCGTCTTTTGTTCCCAGCATTTCTTTTTCCCTCCTTTAATCCGTTTCTGTGTCACATTCCAGTTCTCTGTACCAGTTTTTCTTCGTCAGGATGAGGTAGAAGCCCATCCACAGGAACGGCGCGGCCGTTATTCCGTGCTCGAACTGGCCGTATCTCGCCGAAAGAAGCCACCATCCCCCGATCGTAAGCAGGCATACCGCAATCCCGTACAGTTTCTGCCTGATCATTTCATTTCGATAGAAGAGCCTGTCCTGCTCCTGCCTTCGTATGATCCTCTCCGCTTCCCGGAGAGCTTCCGCTTCGCTCATATCCGTCCGCCCTCCTTGTATGTTCTGTACATCTTTTCGATGCTTTCCAACTGCTCGATCTTTCCCCTTGCTATCATGCCGGAAGTACCGTATTGATCCGTCATCTTCTTTATTTCCGCTTCAAGATCCTTCCTCATGTCATTCAGCCCTTTGATAAATATATCCATCTATATGATCCCCCTCTCTTTTGCTTCTTTCTCATGAAAAACGTTGATGCCTGTGCGCTCGTAGCAGTTCTCCCGGATATCCCATCCCTCACGGTCTGCTCTGTCATACAGTGGTGCCACTTCGGCACACAGCTCGTTGATCCTGTCTGTACTCAGTTCCGTGTTTTCGTACAGCACCAGGGCGAAGGCCGCTATCATCTTTGGCGCCATTTCGTAGGCCTTTCGTTTTAAAAGAGCAACTGCTCCGTTGTCTGAATGTCTCATCGCATCCTCCTATCTGACATACTTTTTATGCGCTTCTTCCAGTTCGTTGTCTGAGATATCCAAATAGATCTGTGTTACTCCGATGTTCGCATGGCCTAATAGCTTTGATACCGTAACGAGCTCCATCCCGTTTCTGAGAGCGAATGTTGCCCCTGTTCTCCGGAACCTGTGCGGATGAGTGTTTTCCACCCCCGCTCTCTTTCCGATCTTCCTGACTATTGACTCGATCGTGCTTGCCTCGATGCGGCCCGTGGCATCTACCAGTTCCTCGTGCATGTACCACTCCGCTTCTTTTGTTCTTTTCTTTCCTTTTGCCATCTTCATTACATTCCCTGCATATTTTGCCCTGGCAAATAAGTACGGGTTTGTGTCTTTTCTCTCTTCAAGGTACCGTTGCAGTGCAACCTTCGCTTTTGCGTTCAGGTATACGGTCCGGTCTTTTTCGCCTTTCCCGTGTACCAATATCTCATCGCCTTCTATGTCCGTGAGCTGGATCTGCGCAACCTCCGATACCCTGCACCATGTCGATATCAACAGCTCTACAAGCGCCCTTTCCTTGTTTGTTCTGCAGGCGTTCCTGATCAGTTCTATATCCATATCGCTGAATGCTTTTTTCTGAACTTTGTTGACCTTCATCTGATCAACCTTCAGCATCGGGTTCTTAAGCACAACCTCTTCGACCTGCAGCCACTTGTAGAATGCGGATATATTCCGCCGCTCATTGTTCGCTGTTGTCTTGCTTACCTTGTCCTTGTTTACCCTGATGGCCAGATACCATCTGATATCATCTGCCGTGATCTCATCGAAATCTTTGCCCATCTTTTCAAAGAACATCAGCAGCGTGTTTCGGTAGTATTCCAGTGTTCTCTTTGTCCTGCCTGCCGCCAGCTTCGAGGCGATAAACCTTTTCAGTATCGCTTCATTCTTTCCTTCCGTTACCACGGCCAGCTCTGTGCATCGTTCGGAGATCTCATATTTGGAGAGTTCTATTTCGAGTTTCCATTTGACGTCCGAGAGATTATCCTTGCCGATGTACGGTATCAGCATATTGAGCAGATTCACCTTCAATTCTTCTCTCATATGATCAGCGCTCCCATGTTCGCCGGCGTCCGCAGTGTTCGTGCTTCCGGATATCCTTTCCTGTATGGATCCAGGAGCGTATCTCCCTGGACGCATATGGCATCTATCCCCATGTAGGAAAGCTGTACGTAGCACATATACACGCATCTCCAGTCAAGATCCTGGCAGACTACCTTCATGCACTTCTGATAGTTCACGCCTTTACTTTTGAGCTCCAGCGCCGCCGCTATTATGCTCCCTCCGGATCCGCAGGACGGCTCGTTCAGCCTTATCTTCTCCCCGTCTTCCGGAGGTTCCACAGATACCGCGGCCATCATCTTTGATATATTGAACGGTGTGAAGAACTGACCTCCAGCATCCGATCCCATGCCGGATCTCATGAACACTTCCCCTAATACATCCCTTGGATCATCTTCCAGTTCTTCTACAAGCCACGCCAGCATCTCCGGAAACCTTTCACGCTCTTCCGCTGTGTACTTGCTCATTATTGCCGCATACTTTTCTTCCCGGTCTTTCCATACTTTTCCGTGCAACATATGGATCGTATTTGTTATGGAGAGAGCTGCACATTCGATCCAGTCCATGAAGATCTCGTATGCCGTGTAACGGCCTGACATGCTCAGGATCGCTTTCTGCAGTTCCGTCTGCCGCATGTCCTGTCTTGATACTCTTCTGGCCATCAGCTCCCTCCATGTCTGTTCTTGCTGGTGCTCACGTTCGATCTGTGAGCCTTTGCTGTTGCCATGTTCTCCGCCACCTGTTTTGCAGACGGCAGTTCGCATGTTTTTGTGCCGTTTTCGTAAGAAATTGCGATATACTCCATCACATACGCACACTGTTCTCTGTTGTCATATCTGGCCAGCTCACTTCCGCCGCCGTTCTGGTTGTAATTGCATCGGATTTTTGCGCTTGCGTCTGAAAATATAGAACTTAGATTTTCAAGCACGACGATCTGTGTTTTGTTTTGCGATAATATAAGCACTTCCCAACCCTCCTATTTCTTTCTGTAATGTACGTAGGTATTCCAGCTTGTCCCATCCTTCGATCTCGCATACTTCCATGTCTATCCTTATGTCTGCCAGGATCCTGTGTATCATCCTGTGCCTTGCCAGATCATTCAGTGCTTTTCTCGTATCTTCTTCCATCTCTCAATAAAAGGCGGACAACCTTCGGCTTTCACTATTTCCTAATAACCGCCTATTGCTTACGGGATATATGGCGATAGACTTACGGGCTCTTTCGGTGCCAATGGCTCCATCTGTACACCCGGGTACTTCGCATCCACCTCCGCTTGCTTCGTGTTCCTGCGCATCCGGCACTGTCGTCTTGCGCTCTGGCCGTTGGCAGGAAGCATCAGGTTTTTATATGTTAATGGGTTTCGGGGGAGCTTATTCATCCAGCCACTCAATGTATACGTAGTCTCCATACTGCCCTACCAGCTCATAGCATCGTTCCAGGCTGTCTCTGTATACATCTATGGCCTCTCCTCTCTGCAGGAGGATATTTCCTCCTACGTCGTGGCATTCCCATACCGCTACCTGCTCCAGTGTCCGAAGGTCGTACATGATGCAGGTCTGCCCCATGTGCTCCCAGTTACAGGAGATCTCGCCCTCATATGGGATCGTTCCGTCTGCGCATCGTGCGCCCGGCTCTGCGACATAACACGAAAGCCGTACCTTCTGCAGGTTGTGTTCCTCTATAAACCGCTGCTGCCGTAAGGCCTCCCATAGCGCCAGGTCGTCCTTTGTCAGAAGCGGTTGCACCGGTGCAAGAAGCAGCATCAGGGTAGTTGCGATAATCTCAACCATGCACTTTTTCCTCCGCTTTTCTTAGAATTTCGTTCAGTACTTCTTTCATTTCCTTGCCCTTCGCCTCTTTCTTTTTTCTATACTCGCTTATTCCATGAGCGAAGCCCTCGAAGAATGTTTCTGCTACCTTGTCTTTGTACTTATCCTGGATTTCCTCCAGCATGGTCATGAATATCTGACCGGTACCCATTCCCAATGTGCTCATTATTCCTTTCCCGTCTCCAACAACTATGCACTCAGCTTTGTTGCCTTCTCCCTCTTCCGTTATTCCTATCATCGCCACGAGTTCATTTTTGAATTTCAATTCGCCTTGCCTTTCCGTCTGGATCGTTACCTTGTTCACTCTTCCACCTCCTCGAATATCAGCCTCACGGCTCCATCTGCCGGATAGCTTTCGTTCGCTATCAGCTTGTACGGCTTCTCCCATTCCACATGCATAATCTTTTCACCGCCGCCGCCTTCCCACCATGTTATGAACGGGCCGCCGTCTCTCCTCCATCCCAGCAGCCTTTCCGGCCGAATCCGGAGAGCATCCGCCATATTCTCAACCTCCTGGATTGTCGGCGTGTACTTCCCCGATTCGATGCCTGCCACGATCACCGGGTTCATGTCACACATTTCAGCCAACTGCCTCGGCCTCATGCCCAGTTCTTTTCGCCTCTTGGCTATGTTCTTTCCCGTTTCGTTCATTTCTCCCTCCGCCGCTGCCGTAACTGCGTTATAGTGTCGCCTGCGCTTTCTCTGCCGCATACTCACCAGGCGGGCATCTTCTGAGCTCGTTGTAGATCGTTACTTGATGTACTCCGATCTTTTCAGCTATGTCTTTTACGCCAATTCCTTCCTTCAGCATCTTTTCGATGGTCTTTCGATCTTCGAATTTCATCTTTTTGTAATTTCTCACACTCTCACCTCCCGATATTGCAATAAAAAAAGATGCTTACAGAGCTTTTAGCTCTATAAACATCTTCCGTCAGTTTACACTATATTTCAGATGCTACAGCGCTATTTCTCTCTGTTGCATCTCATCTTAAAACTTACATTTGAAAATGTCAACATTTTTTGCAACAGATTTTAATATTCGTTGTTTTTGCATAATTGTTTTATGTCAACCTTGTTGAAACCTAACAGATATAGCTCCATGTCTTACATGGATTCCATGCCGATATGGCTCTGATATGATGATGTTACGTTGTGATCCTTGCCAGTTCCTCCTCGAACTCTTCTGCTGCCGTGCTGTATCCTAATATGCGGCGTGGGTAGTTGTTCATCCAATCTTCTATGCTCTGTATCTCCTCGTCTGTCATCCCGTCAAAATTTGTGCCTTTTGGCACCTTCCGTCTGATCATACGGTTCTGATTCTCATTCGTCCCTCTCTCAGAGCTGCAGAACGGATGGCAATAATACAGCGATGTCCTTTTCTTCTTTCCATCTATGCTCTTTTCCAGCGCTTCAGAGAATGCGAATTCGCTACCATTATCCACGGTGATCGTCTTGAATACCTGTGAAAATTTCTCGCCCCACTTTCTTTCCAATGTATCCACCGCATTCACCACGGCCTCTGCTGTGTGATTCGGCAGATGGAATATAATCTCTTTCCTTGTCTTTCTCTCCGTCAGTGTCAGCATCGTGCTCTTAGACTTTCCCTGCGGGCCTACCACGCTGTCCATTTCCCAGTGGCCAAACTCTTCCCTTTTGTCAATCTCTTCCGGCCGCTTTTCGATGCTGGTTCCTGCGTTCGCTCTTTTCGCCCGCTGTATCTTCTTTTTGCGGTTCTTCTTTGGTCTCCCTTTTATCAGAAGGTTTTTATTTGATAAGAGGAGGAACACGCCCTTGTCGATGTAGCTGTATAATGTGGCAACGCATATCCTTGTTTTGAAGCGCCCTTCCTCTCCTTTCGCTTTCAGCTCTCCGAGCGCTGCTGCCGGGCTTAATCCTCCCAGGATCTTCTCTTCCAAATAATTGGCGTATTCAATATCATTCCCTATCTTCAGCAGCACGCCTCTGTGCGCGTTTGTTTCATCCCGTTTCTGCTGTGCCATTTCGGGGCTGTAACGCTCTTCCGGACCGAGATAATCCCTTGCTATGTGCTGATACCGCCCGCGTTTTAACTCTCTACAGATTGTACTTCTGTTGCATCCGATCAGCCTCGCGATCTGTGCCTGACTCTCCCCTGCCCTTACCAGCACCTCTATCTTCAGTCTGTCTGTCCATGTCAGTTGATGCCACCCCGTTGACATAATCTTCACCCCCTTAAATGTGCAAGAACCGCAGGCGTATAGCCTACGGTTCTATGTGTTCCTGTTCATTTTTCTTTGGCCTTATGTTTCTTTCAAGTAGTCCTCCATGGCCTTCTTCAGGATCTGCGCCTGCGATACGCCTTTTTCTTTGCACTTGGCCTTGAAGCTCTCTACCAGTTCCTTATCTACTTTTATATTTACTACACCATACACTTTTGCATTATAGCGGTTTTTTACTGCTGCCGATGTTCGCGTTTTCCTCTTCTTTTCTTCCATCCCCTCAGCTCCTTTCCATATTTTCTTTAATATATTTCATTACTTCTTCACGGGTGCCGCACAATTCCTTTGATACTTCATATACAAGCGTAACCTTCCCGTCCTCTTTGCTTATTTTCCACTTATTCTTCAGTTCTTCGATCTTGTATTTATTCAAGTTCATGTGTCGCCTCCTTTCGCTCCACTTGCTTTTTCTCTTTCGTTGTTCTATACTTTGAATGAGGGCGGCGGCGCTACCCGCCGCCCTTGCCTTGCTTATTTAGTTTTGGGTTTAGGCTTTGCCCTGTCGGGCTTCGGCTTTGTGAGGGTGATCGTAACTCTGACGCTCGCTACAGTGTCGTTGTTGTTGATCGCTTCCTGAAGTTCCTTCAGGGCTTTTTCTATTCTGTCCATTTTCTCACCTCCTTTCTTCCCTCTCTGTAATTATAATATAGCATACTTGCGTAAGTATGTCAACACTTTTTCGAAATATTTTTTATATAATTTATTTAATCTTTTTCTTGACATTATATAATTTATATATTATAATAGCTTTAGGAGGTGAGGAAATGAAGGGAATGGAAGTAGTAAAACAGATGCAGCGGCTCGGATGGGTGATCGACAGAATACACGGAAGCCACTACATCATGAAGAAGGGAAATCAGACGGAGGTCATCCCGGTACACAACAAAGACCTTCCTCCCGGACTTCTGAACAGCATCAAGAAGAGAGTGGGGCTGTAAAGCCCCTCCTCTTCCTCAAATATAAAGGAGGCGCAATATGTTAAAGATTTATCCCGCTATCATTCATGAAGAAGAAGGTTACTGGATCGAGTTTCCCGATCTGGAAGGATGCCAGACTGTCGGTGATACACTGGAGGAACTCATGAGCAACGCCCAGGAAGCTCTCGGGCTTTATCTCGTCAGTTTAATAGAAAACGGCCAGCCCGTCCCTGCAGCGTCCGATCTTGCTGTTTTGGATGCTGGCGGCAACATCACAACCTATATCACGGTGGATGTTGATAAATACCGTCGTGATACCAGAGCGGTCAAAAAGATGCTTTCTATTCCTGCATGGTTGGCCAAAGAGGCGGATGAACAGAATCTGAGCCTTTCGAAGATACTTCAGGACGCTCTGAAGGAGCGGCTAAATATGGCTTAAACTGCAAAAGAAAAGCCCCGGTTTCATTTCCGGGGCTTCGTTTTCTCTTTTATTTTTTCCTTTTCATCCTCTTTCGCTTGTTGCTCATTTTTGCTATTTCCAAGGAATTTCCCAATTACCGTTGCTATTCCGAAAAGATTTAATAATCCTCCGCTTATTGCTCCTGTTGTTCCTGGAACAACTATAATTATTGTTGTTCCTGCTCCCAAAATTACAATGCTAATAAAAACTGCCGAAAGTATGCCTAATAACGAGTCTCGTGATTCCGAATCAACGGTTTTCTTCTCCAGATAGTGTCTATGCTCTTCCTGCTTTTCCGCCATTTTTATAATTCTGTCAGCGGCTCCAGGAAGAGCTTTCTCGTATTCCGCCATCATCTGTGGCGGTGGAATTGGCCCACTGTAAAATTGTGCCGCTAGCCGAACTATCTCTTCTTTGCTCGTTTTATTCAGCTTTTCCGGATCATCAATTATATCCAGATAAGTCTCTTCAGCCGGCTCTTCCTGTTTTTGCGATCGCAGCTCTGATTTCTGTGCCGACGGCATACCAGTCTCCTTTAATTGCGTTATAATCCTTTACTCTCGCTTCATTTCGGGATGTAACTTTAATCTGTTTGCGTTCACATGTAAATGCTCTTCTAAACCCGCTTTTCGCCGCTTCGCTTACCTTTGTACGCATAGCACACACCCCCTTTCTTTGCATCTTCTTTACAAACTCATTTTACTATTATGTAAATATTTTTTCAAGCGGGAACCTACGTTCTACTTCTAATCTTCTGATCTTTATCATTATTTCGCTTCATGGCAGCATCCTCCTTTCGCATTTTTTGCCGAACAAACATTCAGCGTTGAAAGTAATGAAAGAATTTGCTACAATTGAAGCGTTCAAAACTTCAGTTAGCGGATGATTAAACTCTTTCGTTAACTCCTAGAAGCATGAGGCGGCAGCCTTATGCTTCTTTTATATATGCAAATGGTTTCCCATAAACACTATATTCTAAAAGAAAGGATTTTCAGCATTTTCGGAAGCAAATAATGTATTTTTATCAAAAACTTCAACTCATTTTATAAACATCCCAAAATATACACGTATACAAAAATGAGTTTAACTTTTCACGTCCAAAAGGTTAAACTCATTTCAATATTTCAAATATCCAATCCATTTACGCAGCTACCACGACGCAGGGCCGGCGGCTTAATCCTTTTAAGTCATTCGAACTGCCTCATAATACTCCTACGCCCCTATTTTCTCCTATATTATATGAATTTTTTCTATTCCTCACTCAGAAGCCACTCTACGCCTACTTTCATCACTTTCGCCAGCGCCACAATCTCAAAGTCGGCCACAAATCTCGTCCCGATCTCAATCCTGCTCACGCTGTCCCGTTCGATCGTGATACCTTCGACCTGCAATCTTGCCGCAAGCTCCGCCTGTGTTATCCCAAGCTTTGCCCGAGCCTGCTTTACTTTATTACCGCACAGGTTCTTCTTCCCCATGTAGTCGTAAACCTTCATCTTTCGCCCTCCATATGCTAATAATCAGATTTTTTCTTGACATTAACATTTGCGGTGGATATCCTTGTGTTAATAATCAGAATCCACGCATGGAGGTATTGCTTATTAAAATGAATATCAATTTCAAGTCACCATTTCTATGGATCGGCGCCGTGTTTCTTATCTGCTGTGTCGGGTATCTCAGTGGGGGTCATATTGTGGCCGGGATCGTGTGTGGTCTTATCTGCGCCGGACTTGTCTTCCTCAGCTTTTTGGTAAAGCCAAATGGTACAGCATCTCAGGCGCCGCCCGATGTTGCATCCGTCCAGGTTCCGGAAGCTTCCCGTTTTGTTGGCCAAACTACAGTCATTGACAATGCGGAATGGGATCTCAGCAGCAAATATATCACCAAGAACGGTAAAGACTGGTTCGATGTCGATAAATATTATCCGTCCGCTTCTGGTCTTTATGCTCTCTGCGACGGATGCGACAGCAGTGGCAACTTCGCTATTGCTCTCATATCAAGATCACAGGGGGTAAGGCTCAGGCGGACTGATGGTGCTCCCGTGGAAGTATATGTTACCGATGATGGTACCGGATATGCGCTCTTGGATGATAACACCCTACTTGTTATAGACGCTTCGTCTGCTAATATCAAAAAGCTTTCGGATGAATCTTCCGACCGTAGCGCTCATCTACTCTGTCCTGTGTGTTGCGTTATTGCTGGCGAAGATGGAGATGATAAGATACATATTGACGCATACGACTATGCTTCTCAGAGGGTGTGGCATAAAAATTTTAGTGCTGAATATACCGGCGGTGACATCATATTATCTTTATCCGGTGATATAGTTTCTGTATCCTATAACGGGATCACTAAACGCTACCGAATTAACTGCGAATCTGTTTAATATAGTTAAACAATAAAAAAGAGAAGCGCGCTGATCACGCCCACTTCTCTTTTTTTATTGTTTCTGGTTATATCATTTCTTCTTTAGGTATCTTTCCGCATAATGATTCAATCTTTCCTCAATCCTTTCGTTTAACGCCTTTTCTACATTGGGTTTCATTTCTCCGTTTCCGTTCATTATCATTTGCGGAATGCTTATCACTTTTATTGATGCCAGATTTGTCCTTTCCGTCGCTCCATTCTTCCCCGGCCTCCCTATTCTCTGAAACGGAATGTCTGTTCCGTGTCCGTTGTCCGCCAAGAACGGTTTGCCCGCATATTCCGGCTTTCCATGCAGAGTCTTTATGCTTCCTTTCTTTATCTGTGCGCTAATTCCGTACGGCCTATTCTTTTGGGGTCTGCTTTTCGGTTTCATTCCGAAATGTACAGGTGTAACCTCTTCTTTCTTGTAGATTATTCCTATCCTCCTTGTTCCTCCGTTCCCGCTCTCCGTCGTTCTTAAGCACTCTTTAAAGCGTTTGTCTCTCGCCTTTATATTATATTCTTCCGCCACTCCTTGCGCTATCACAGGCGGCACGCTTCTTTTTAGATCCCCTGTTATCGTATCTATGCATTTCTGAGCGTTTTTGTGCCTTTTGTTTAACTCTTTTTCTATTTTTTTCATATCAACATTTATATTTATTCCGGCCATACAACCTTCCTCGCTTATCATTGTCCACTGGCAGTGCCAGAATGATGGTCAAAATGGCAATACCCGTCAATTCAGAGCCTATCCTTCTTTCTTCGTCTCTCGGACCGTCTGCTCGATCCTGGTCTGAAGCCACAGAGCAAAAGAGCCGTAGCTTTGCGATATGGCGTTCTTCGTCTTATCATCCAGAAGCTCATAGACGCGCTTTCTCGCCTTCTCAAACGCCTCTTTCTGTGCGTCGTGGTCGAAATTGCCCGCGGTCTTCAGCGCGTCTACATATGTCTGCATAACAAAGAGAACCGACTGCTCCACGACATCTACGGCCTTTCTGACCATATCGGCCAGTTCCTTGTTCTGTATCTCTCCGATTTTTGCGTCCAGGAATGCGGCCAGCTTTCCGATGCCGTATGTCAGCAGAGGGAGCCCTATCACGGCCACTATGGTTATGATGATCCTTTCGTACATTTCAATACCTCCCGTTTCCTTGTTTGTAGCGCATTGTATGGATAATGCGCTACAAAGTCCCTTTTTAAGTCCCAAAAGTCCCTTTTTCTGATTACAAAGTCCCTTTTATACCCTTTCCGTGTAATTCATGCATATCCAGCCCACGCCGCTTTTTAAGAACCCCCACTCTCCGGATGTTTGAACGATCGTGAACGCTTCTCCCTTTCGTACTGTCCGCACTATCGAGTAGTTTGTTCCGGGGCCTTCTCGTACATTCAGCTCGCTGGCTGTGATCCTTACCACAAATCCTTTGGTCGCGACATTATTGTCCTTACCGTCTGCAGCCTGGTCCGTTTTCCGCGCAAACTGATCATAATATCTCTGCCCGGCCGCCGCGCGGTATTCCTGCACGCTCTGCCCCTGATCCCTCGGACTCTCAAAGCGCTTCAGAACCATATCTGAAGCCTGTCGGACGCTTGTGGCGCTTTTCAGCGTGTTCAAAACGGCCTTGTAGGAGTTCTGCAGCTCCGTCCAGAGCCAGTCAAGCTGCGTTGAAAGATCGCTGATGCTCTTGCCTCTTGCCTTTACAAGGTTCAACAGCCCCTGCTTCCTGCCGCTGCTCGTCCACTGGCACAGACCGTAACCGGCTTTGTCTCCAACGAAATTGGTGTATGTCCCGCTGTCTACCGCCTCCGTATACTGTGCGTCCGACATCCCCAGCGTACGCTCATAGCTGTTCTGCAGGTTGTTGACCTTAAAACCGCTTTCTGCCTCGATATTGCCCATCATCCCGGCCACGCCGTATTCGTTGCCGATCCTCGCAAGCAGATAATCCCATACGGTTTTTGTGACGCTTGTGGCCGGCTGTTGCACCGGTGCAATTACGGACGG
>CAMVRS010000012.1 GCA_947169935.1 uncultured Lachnospiraceae bacterium | reverse complement strand
CTATAAACATATCACAATAAATAGCTTGTGCCTGCTGAAATAAATTATCGTTTATATGAGGTATAGAATGATTGTTTGGATAGATGGAACATTTGGCGCGGGGAAAACGGCTGTTGCTAATGAACTGGCAAACGGATCTAAAGAGGCTGACGTAATTGATTTTGATGAGTTTATAAAAAATGTTGAAGTGGAAAATCCACTAGATCTATTATTTGGTAAGTGTTATCCGGAAGATAAACAATGCAATATAGATGCATTTGCTTTTGAGCTGGAAAATAGACTAAAGCAGGATGATAAGAGAGTATTAATAATACCGATAGCTTTAATAACAGATTACTGTAGGGATAAGTTGATAAAGTACTTTAAAGGTAAAACAGAAACGATTCATATTATTCTATGCACTTCGAAAGAAATACTGTATGAAAGAATTAAAAATCAAGCTGGTAGGAATGCTGATCTTGTTAAAACATATTACGACGAAGCAACATTATACTTGAAAAAGAATTATTTGGATGCCATAAGAATCAACACGGATAGTATGACTATAAAAGAAGTTGCTAGTTTTGTGAGAAAAAATATATCTGTTGCAAGGAGGCAATGATATGCCGGGATTCATTGAAGCTGATTACGAAAACTCTCTTATAGAATTATTTCAAAACATGGGCTATCAGCATGTCTATGGCCCTGACGTGGAAAGGGACTATAAGAGCCCCCTTTATGATGATATTCTATTGGAATCAATTCATCGTCTGAATCCGACTTTACCAGAAGCGGCCATTGATGATGCGCTGTATAAGCTCAAAAATTTTGAAAATGGCACAATGGTTCAGAAGAATACAGTATTCATGAATTACCTACAGAACGGTATAGAAGTCAGCTATCATGAAAAAGGAGAAGTACGATCAGATATCGCTTATATTGCCGATTATAAGGATGTAGATAATAACTCCTTTATCGTAGCCAACCAATGGACGTATGTAGAAAACAGCAATAGGCGTCCAGATATATTGTTGTTTGTAAATGGCCTTCCGCTTGTTCTTATAGAGTTGAAATCTCCATCCAGAGAGGAAACGGATGCTTCCGAAGGTTTTCTTCAGATTCGTAACTATATGCATGATATTCCATCAATGTTTTATTATAACGCCATCTGCGTCATGAGTGATATGGCTAAATCTAAAGCCGGTACCATCACTTCCGGGGAAGACCGATACATGGAGTGGAAGACAAAAGATGGCGATAAGGAAAACACCCAGTATGCTCAGTTTGATACCTTTTTCGAGGGGATGTTTGAGCGGGAGCGCCTTTTAGATATTATAAAGAACTTTATCTGTTTTAATGTTGAAGGTATCAACTCATATAAGATTCTTGCTGCATACCACCAGTACTTTGCGGTAAAGAAAGCGATAGAGAGCACTGTTAAAGCTGCTTCTGAAGGCGGTGATGGTAAAGGTGGTGTATTCTGGCATACGCAGGGTTCTGGCAAATCTTTATCTATGGTCTTTTATGCGCATCTGTTACAACAGGCACTGGAAAGTCCAACTATTGTTGTTATTACGGACAGAAATGATCTGGATGATCAGTTGTTTTCTCAGTTTGCGCGTTGCAGTGATTTTTTGCGCCAGAAGCCGGAACATGCTACCAGCAGAGAACATCTTATGAATTGGCTTAATTCGCGCAATGCCAATGGTATTATCTTTACAACAATGCAGAAGTTTGAAGAATCGGATACGGCATTGTCTGAGAGAAGAAACATCATTGTTATGGCTGATGAAGCGCATAGGAGTCAGTATGGTCTTTCGGAACGAATAAAGATGGTTACTAATGAAGACGGTGAACAGGAAGCAAAACGAGTTATCGGAACTGCCCGTATCATTCGTGATTGTTTGCCGAATGCTACTTTTATTGGGTTTACTGGTACACCGGTAGCATCTAAGGATCATAATACAAGGGCGGTGTTTGGTGATTATATTGATGTCTATGACATGACACAAGCTGTTGAGGACGGAGCTACAAGACCAGTATACTATGAGAGCCGTGTTGTAAAGCTTAACTTGGATGAAGAGACCATTAAACTTATCGACCAAGAATATGATATGATTGAGGCGACGGATCAAGCTGATGAGGCTGTGATCCAAAAGAGCAAGCAAACTCTTGGAAAGATGGAAGCTATATTGGGAAATCCGCAGACTATCGATTCCCTTGTCAATGATATTTTGGATCATTATGAGAATTACAGGCAGAATCTACTTACCGGGAAAGCTATGATTGTGGCGTATTCCCGTGGAATCGCATTAGACATTTATCATCGTATCCTTGAACTAAGACCTTCATGGACGGAGAAGGTAGCTGTTGTTATGACGGAGAGCAATAAGGATCCTGAAGAATGGAGAGAAATCATTGGTAATAAAACTCACCGTAATGAGCTGGCGAAGAAGTTTAAGGATAATGACAGCCCCCTAAAAATTGTTATTGTTGTGGATATGTGGCTCACCGGCTTTGATGTACCTTCACTTGCGACGATGTATGTCTATAAGCCAATGTCCGGGCATAATCTGATGCAGGCCATTGCAAGGGTAAACAGGGTGTTCCAGGACAAGGAAGGCGGTCTTGTGATTGATTATGTCGGTATTGCAACCGCCCTGAAGCAGGCTATGAATGATTACACAACCCGTGATAAGAAGAATTACGGGGATACGGATATTGCAAAGGTGGCATATCCGAAGTTTCAGGAAAAACTGGAGGTATGTAAAGATCTTTTGCATGAATATGATTACAGCGGTTTTATGAAGGGGACAGATCTTGAGCGTGCGAAGGCTATTACCGGAGCAGTAAACTATGTGGCAGCACCTGATAAAGAAGTACTTTTAAAGACCTATATTAAGGAGGCCTTCCTTTTGAATCAGGCTTTATCGCTATGTTCTTCCCTTACTTCAGAAAGGGAGCGAATGGAAGCAGCATTTTTTGAAGCGGTTCGGGTTATGGCAGGGCGTATTCTTGTGGATGGTGGAAAGAGCAAGCTGTCACTGAAAGAAATGAATGAACGCATCAATGCACTACTTAAGCAGAGTATCAAGAGCGATGGTGTAATCAATCTTTTTGATGGTGTAAAAGAGGAGTTTTCGCTCTTTGATCCTCAGTTTTTGGAAGAGATATCAAGGATGAAGCAGAAGAACCTTGCGGTTAAGCTTTTAAAAAAGCTTATTGAGGAGCAGGTGACGGTATATAAGAGGACGAATCTGGTTAAGTCCCAGAAATTTAGTGAGATGATACACAGACTTATGAATCAGTATCTGAATGGGCTTATTACAAATCAGCAGGTGATTGATGAGCTGATGAAAATGGCCAAGGATATCCAAAAGAGTAAACAGTCAGGTAATAATATGGGGCTTTCGGACGAAGAACTTGCATTTTATGATGCTATAACGAAGCCGGAGGCAATTAAGGACTTTTATAATAATACTGAACTGGTTGCGCTCACCAAAGAGTTAACGGAAACGCTTCGACAAAACAGAACAATAGATTGGCAAAAGAGAGATGATGCAAGAGCAAAAATGCGTATGATGATAAAAAAACTACTTAAGAAGTATAAGTACCCACCGGAGGGAATGGATGATGCACTTGAGACTGTAATGCAGCAATGTGAATTGTGGACTGATAATAACGTATGAATATCAGTATTAAAGAATATAAGATATCCATTTTATGATGCAAATGTGCGGATAATCTTTAGTAGTTCTGCCGGGATTTAAAACACAGCTGAAAATAGCTGTGTTTTAAATTCTGCGAAAGTTGATTTAAGGAGCATTATATTTCATCATCATCAAGGTCACCAAATGAGAGCCTCGTTTCTTTAACGCTTCCTTTCATATTTTTGATAATGTCAATGGATGATATGTTGTCTCCATCATATACGTCTAACACGGAACCGGTTTTTGTAAGTTGATTATATAGCTTTATAATTAGCCCCAATCCCTTTTCATCAGTACATTCACATGAGAATAGAAATGATTCGGATCCTATTCTATTTTGAATGTCTGATATTGATAATGGTATATATTTACGAATTATCTTTACTGATTGAGCTAATGATTCAGTTGATTTAAGCTTTATTCCTACAGTATCATTATATATCATAATATTCCTCCTTAAAAGTCCTTGATTGGCTTGATCTGTCTACCCGGAAGGCTTTTAGAGTAATTGCCACCATGCCATCCGTTAAAGTGTTCATTATCTGTGGCGGGATATATGAAATTTTCTCTGTTAGCCAGATGAGGATAATCTTTAACACTGTATACGTGATGACTTTTTAACTTCTTTCCTTTAAAAGAAGGCCGTCTACTGTTAAGAATATCTCTTTTTTGTTCTTCTGTCCAGTGCCGTGTTCCAGGTAATCCTGCATTTAATCGCTGTTTTTCATGGTTCCAAAATAAATCAATCCCCTTATTCCGGCGTCGCGATAATCGTCGGTTCCATTCAAGATCCTTATATTCTTTTTGCGTGATGGTACGATTCAGTATTTTACCTCTCAATTTCTTTTTCTTTGCTGAACTCATCTGTTTCTTTTTTGTAGGATGTGGAACTATCTTCTCCTCCTCCATCTGTTTTTCTATTTTAGCTTCGCGAAGGGAGAGGTCATATGAAGGATGCATTTTAAATCCTACAGTGTTTTTAAAATGCCCGCTTGTAGGTTTACTCATTTAAATGTCCCTCCTTCCTTAGTGAACGTTTTCCTGGGAATACGATGAAATCAATATGTTTGATAGCCAGATAGTCTTTAATTTCTTGTGGAATAGATCCATAGATAATAATGGTAGGGGGATTTATTCTTCGTATCATCTCTTCTAATCCTAATTTGAAGAGATAATAATTGTATCGGTCACGTAGATTGCTTGCAATGCATCCAATAGCAACCATGCTTCCGTTAGGAATACCATCAAAGCAATATGAAAATGTTTCTTCTGTCCCCCAACGAACATTATTTATTACATTCCGTCCAAGTATGACACCGTACCAATATCCGAATGCATGCATCCGGTAGATGTTATATTGTTTTAAAGGAATTGGAAAATCAGCATAAATGCTCCAATCAGGGGTGATTATTCCTGAAAAGTGTTTTAAAACATCAAGAGCTTTATATGGTTTCTGCCAGACTCCTTCTGAATTGTCGAATTTGTAATCATCAATATACCAACAGACATATTTATCTATATGGAAATCATCGTTTCCTAACCGCCTATGTTTTGTCACAAGTGCCCTGGCATCGTCGTAAGTTATCAATCCTATGGGCGGGGATAATGCAGTTGATGGGCTAATTGGAATATCGTTTGTTGTCATGGTAGCTCCTTCTACCATAAAAGCATTCCAGATATCTCTGCACCCATTACGGATTTCCTGATTTATTATGTTTTTCATTTTTTTTCCTCCTTTTTGCTGGATAAGCTGTTTTATGGTAGAATCGTAGCAAGATTGTATTTTTAGAAACGTACACCAGCGTACATGAGCGTACATTTGCGTACATAATCTGTAGAGGAGATGATGAAGATGATAAGTCTCACTTTTTCTGCCTATTTATCAATATGTAAGTCATATCTTATGAATAATGGAACTGTAGGTGATTTCATGCTGGATTTCTTTGCGAAGATAGCTGTGGCGGACGGAGAAGATGTAGATGAAAACTGCCCTTTTCAAAAAGAATCTGATAGAAGAAAGGCTGAGAAGGTTTTCTCAGGAGAAAGAGCTCTTCCCAAAAAAGACGCGTTATTCATGAAGAGTCATTTTAATGAAGACGCCTTTTTTAGACTGTTTGAAAACCTGCCAGAACATATGCAGCAGAATCTTATTGATGAAATAGGTAAATATGGATTGAAAACTGATTTTCAATCGCTACCAAAGACTATGTGTGATTTGTTTCGTGATTATATTATAGGGATTTCAGAGAAAAAAACTTCAAATGATAAAGATAATTCAAAGAGGATTAAGAATGATGTACCGCAAGAAAAGCTATCAAACGAAAGGAATATACATATTAGTTCAACTGCAATGACTGAAGCAAAACGCTTTTGTATAGCTTATGAAGATAACAAACAATTATTTGTTTTGTGCCAGATAGCAAGACAGATTGCTCCACTTCATAAGCATGTTCGTTCAATGTATACAGATTATTTAAATAATAGCGCTGAAACACAGGATGCAATAATGGGCTTGTGTGATATCCCTGTATTAAAGTTCGAAACAGATTGGGAAGATACTTATTTAACATATTTCAAGGAAGATATAAAGAAACTTCATTTGGTATCAAAAAAAGATTTGCTTTACGAAGGCGGAAAATACTTCCATAGAGCTAAACTGTATCCAAGTATTGAAGTGAATGGTATTAATACAAGAATTTTTCCTTCTGCCGGCATTTGTGAAGATGTTAATAATTTAACGGGGAAAAGGACGAACTTGGTGGGTTTTATAGATGAATACATATATTGCAGGGATAATAAGATTAAGAATGATATAACAATCATAACACCGTTCGATTGGATGATAGAAAATCTTGATTTATTGAATTGCTCAGAAGATGAACTGACATTTTGGATGTGTTTGTTTATTTATAGCGCGTGTTATATTATCCCAAGAGACTACGGAAGAAAGAATGTAAACGATCTTGTTTTTACCACACCATCGTTTACTTATCTTTCTACCCTGGAGGATTTATATTATGCTACACTTCTTGTATTATATGATATATACCATTAAGTTTGAATGATTATATGACGTCAATATGACGTCAAGTAATAAAATGGGTGACGTCAAAATGACGCCGCCCTTTCTTTATGTTAAGGTTACAGGGTACGCCCTGATCCGGATGCCGTGGGTAGCCGGTTTCTGCGTAAAGTTGCCTGCAACTATAGGCGTATCCTGTTATCCTTTTTTCTTGTGATCCGCTGATTTTACCCGGGTGTGACAAATCCAGTGTTTTCAGGCCTTCAGACCATCATCGGGGCCGATAATCTGAGAAATCTGAAAAAACATCTCCCAAATCATCATTTTTCAAAAATTTTTGGGCTCTGAAACCCAGTATTTACAGGCATTTCAGGATTATCGGGGTCGATAATCGGGTGATTTTTCCTATAAATACGTTACCGGTAATTATCGGGGCCGATAAATGGTATTTCTGTCTTTCGAATAAGACCGGGTTGAAAAAAAGTATATTTTTTTCTCTGGAACTGTACGGATTAAAGTCTTTTAGGTACTACATATAGGTAAAGAACAAGAAAGGAGATTCTAAACTATGAATACTGAAAAACTGAAACAAGTACTGGACTACTGTGATGTCTATGAATTCATTGCCGCCGGAACGGATGATATGAAGGCGCTTGATGAAGAGATGAGGGAGGCGGTAAATTCATCGGCATTGCAGAGGAGAAGGAAGTGGATCTCAGAATCACCGGCATATCTTACTATCAAGGATGACAGGATAGAATATGACGTTGAGGATCTTAACAAGGACATCGATGAGTTTAAAAGACTCGTTGTACCCTGGCAGAATGATGCCATACACAAGATCAAGATCGAGAATGTCCGCCTCAAAAATGAGGTTGAAAAGCTTACTACGGAGAAAAAGGGTTATATTGAGAAGATCGAACACCAGGAAGAGCATATCTCCAATCTCATGGCAAAGATCGATGAGATGAAAGCCAGTGCGCTCAGGGCGGAAATGGGAAGGAAAGTACTCGTCTCCAGCAGCATAAAAGTCGGACCTAAGAAGGACAGCATAGATGAAGCATTTCTTATTGAACCCGAGACGTTACTGGATGTTGATAAGTGTGTTGCCAGATACGGCGGCGAACTGGATTCTTTTTATGAAGAAACTCCGACTGATAAAAAAGAAGATAAGAGTTTTGAACCCGGTCATGAGCTTACACAGGATAACTATTTCCTGCGCCTGATGAAGACTGTTGCGACCAAAGGATTCTTTAAGAAGAGAGTCAGGGATAATCAGGAGGTTAAGGAGATAGAGTCAAAAGTAGGCCAGCTGTTCCCGGGACATTACGATTATCAGACCGAGAGGCAGAAGGAAAGGGACAGGATCTTAAAGAACAGGTATATCTCGGTAAACAAGCTGATGCAGCTCGACAGGATAACGAATCAGGAAAAGCTGATGATGTATGCGATGGTCTCTCCATATCATGGTACGAACATCGAGCGTCTTCTTAATTATGCCGGGCAGTACTGTATAAATGCGGATTATCTTATAGCGTTATTGGAGGATCCGGATATCTGCACTACCTACGAGAATACGATAGATTTTCTTAACCAGTTCGCAAGTCCCAGTGAGTTTAAGATGAAATACGACTTTGCACAGGAGCTTATAGAAGGCAAGTGGTATATTACGGCAGAATATAACGGGCGTCAGACCAAATTCCAGCTGGTGCCGATAGATGAGTTCAATGAGCTCCGCCAGGCTGCCGGACTTCCGGTAAGCGAGTTCGGATATAAGGGCGATAAGGCAGATAATAAAGATGATAATAATAAGGAAGAGAAAGCATCGTCTACTGAAACGAAAAATATCGGGGATGATAATGGTAATACTACGGCAGCGCCTAAAAAGCCCGACTTTGTGGAAAATACAGGATCAGGTACAGTGGACCTTCCAGATGACGGATTTTCGATGCCTGAAGGTGATGATGAAGAGTAGCCAATAAGGAGATTAAGAGATGAGGCTGTTTTTGAGCCTGCCGGATGAAGAAGTGGAAAGATTTGATAAAGCGCGGGATAAAGCAGGTATGACAAGATCACAATATCTTAAGTACCTGCTTAACGGCAGACGTGATATCAGGCCCCCGGTACTAAAATACCGGGAGCTGATACACTCCCTTGAGAGCATAGAAAGAGATCTTAAGGTGATAGCCATGAAAGAAGATCTTTCCGATGAGGACAGACTTATCATCATGCAGAAAATGTCGGATATCAAGGATATCCTTTCAGGACGGTTTAAGGAGGGATAAGGTGGAGACAACGGATAAGGAATATACCATGGATGAGATCGTGGATCTTGTTAATGATGATCATGATGGGGAATTTATGATAAATATAATACTGGAGGCGGATGATGGCGGGAACAAAGGAAGTTCGTGAATCTCAGCTGGATATGGTATCGATACGTTTGGTTAAGGATGCACCCCTCATGAGCAGGAAACCGGTAAAAACTCCCGGGGATGCTGTTGAGCTGCTGGGAGAGTTTCTGTGTAAGATGGATCGGGAAGTGATATGCATCATTAACTTAAGAACTGACGGCTGTCCTATCAACTGCAGCATATGCAGCATAGGTACACTTGATGGAGCCATGGTAAATCCCAGAGAGATAATGAAAACTGCGATACTTTCCAATGCCGCAAGTATACTCATGCTGCATAATCATCCGAGTTCCAATATAGTCCCGAGTAAGGATGATGCAAAGATAACCGACAGGATGGTAAGCGTATGTGAGATCATGGGGATACCGCTCGTGGATCATATCATTGTCGGTGGAGATAACAGTAAGTATTTCAGCTTCAAGGAAAAAGGTATAATGCCAATGAAAGCTCTGGAACTTCAAGATGATCATACAAAAATAAATATCGATGCTGCGCATGCTGCAGAGGATCATGTTACTACGAGGAGCAGGAAACGGAGGTAATAAAAACCAGCATGAATGTCCCTTTTCATTATTATATGTCTATGGTAGAATTTAAGATAAATACAGATAAAACGTAAGAAAGGATCTTATTGTTACAGATGAGTATGATAGGATCCTGAGATTACGAGCCGGTGTTTGGAGGAAGAAAAATGGATAAGTTCTGCCGTAATTGCGGTGCAAAAAGAATGGGAGAAGCAAACTTTTGCGTAGAATGCGGAAAGCGGTTTGAGTCTGCGGAAGATCATGCAAAGATCCAGAACTTAAAAAACAATGACGTTATTACTATCAGCATGTTTGGAAAACCGAAAAAAGTGAAGGTTTTCAGTACCGGAGATAATAAATATGACGAAAATGGAGAGCACAAAAAAGGAGCTTTTGATCTTAGTAAAGAAGAAATTGAAGTGTTGAACTGGTTTATAGAGAACGTAAAGATTGAAGACTATGCAGAGAAGATCATTGAATATTGTGAGGAAGAATACTCATGCTGGGCAGATGAAGAAATCAAGGTAGATAATCTGGAAGAAGAATTAAATATATATGCCATTGCTATAAACGTGACAAAGGTGTGGCGATCAAACGATGGTTTTGTCTATCCGGAAATTTCATTTTACGGTGACTGCAAATGCAATGAGGAGCATGGTATCTGCATTGGATTCAGAGACAAGAAATTCTTGGGAATTGAAGCACAGGATTGGACGCTATAGACGGAGAAAAAGCTGATATTTCTTGAATCCCGCACGTTTTTGTGTTAATATTCTCTTACTGCATACTCATTGTTTTTGAGTAAAGATTACTAAGGAGGAGAGAAAAAATGAATCGTGCAGAATTAGTTGATGTTATGGCAAAGGAAGCCGGACTTTCAAAGACCGATGCTGATAAGGCACTCAAGGCTTTCACTAACGCAGTATCCAAGGAGCTTAAGAAGAAGGGTAAAGTACAGCTGGTAGGCTTTGGTACTTTCGAGACTTCCAAGAGAGCAGCCCGCAAGGGTAAGAATCCCGCTACCGGCGAAGCTATCAAGATCCCTGCTGCAACTGTTCCCAAGTTCAAAGCAGGCAAGGCTCTTAAGGATCTTGTAAACGGCAATAAGAAATAATATATGTTTTATGGCTGCGTGGTATATCTGGGCAGCCTTTTCTTATGGCATGTTACAGCAAATATCAGGATACGGATAAGATATAACGTTAAAGAGCGTTGGTGTAAATAGTTGATGATATAATGTAGTTGGTATATCTCTTTAACGGATATCTTAAAACTGTATCCTGTATTTATTTGTAATGATAATTTATTGCTGTTTTCATCCTTGGCAAATAATAAATTGGTACTAATTGAATTATGCTTGGGTATTTATCTTGTAAGCCAACAAATGTTCGTCTATAATTCTGTTGTTAATTTCTTTCTGAACGTGCGATTTCGCTGCCTTGATTGCATCCAATAATGAGATTGCTATCTTTTCGTCGTTCTCTATATTACTATAAATTTCATTTAAATAAGCTTTAGAATCTTTAAAATCAGGCTCTGATGATGCTATGGCTACTAACAGCTTTACCGCAGCATCATAGCGTTTGGGATCCAGTGGATTTAGTTCGATTTCCTTCATGACATACGACACGTCCATATTATTGATCTCCTTCTCAATGGTATATACATCTATAACATAATACATTTACATAGGGCTGTTATATAGCACAATAACCTATATAATTATAACACATTATAAATAAATTATTGTGGGATGTATATAGCGTAAAACGCATAATTTGGAATTTAATATATTTACCAGATGGTGGAGCTTAAAATGGCGATACTAAGATAGAAAATCCCCCCTTTCATGTTTGAAAAGGGGGATGATTCTTTTAAGAAAGAATCTTATTAGTATAGGAACTTACCGCATTTAGGACATTTGCTTCCGAATGGAACATCCGCTTTGCAGTGTGGACACACTTTTATTTTTTTATCATCTGCAAAGGGTTTAATATCTTTCTTAATAGTATCATTATACATTAATGCCAGAACAGTTGCATTTAGTAATGAAGCAACTATAATAATCCACCCTAATGCACCTACGTGCAAATAAGATGATGCCGTTCCGGTAATGAAAACTGATGCAGCTTGACACACACCTGCGATTATTGCATCAGTAGAAAACTTTTTTGGATCCTTTTTTTCCTTTATGAAGTTTCCGAAATAATCTATTGTAAACCATATTCCTCCTACCCATCCAGCAAGTCCCAAAAGAACGGCTACGTTTCTTCCGGTATTAGTAGAGCCCATTAATTCCTTGCCGATATCCCAAAGGCTCAGACCTTCATCGCTCCATGAGCCTTCATAAACATATAGTTTAAAAACTCCGGAAAGCACTGATAACAAAAGGATTGCTCCCATTCCTATTAGTAACAGGTTTTTCTTAGATAATGCTATACTATCAGTATTCAATACAGAAGCAGATGGTTTAGCGTCTTGATTTCCACTGGCGTTATCATTCACAGGGGTTCCGCACTTATTACAGAATAAAGATCCTTCGTCAAGTTCACTTCCACATTTTTTACAAAACATAATAGGACTCTCCCATAAAGTATAGATTTTTAATAATTCTATCTCACATTTTGGCAACGAACATCCTTATTCATGACGATTTTTTTTTTTTTCATGCTCGATATGACACATTGTGGCCCCTACCGGGATCATCAGAGACCGGTATTCCCCACATTTCGGATTAGCGCGTTACATGTCCCACTAACTTAATGAGAGGAAAAGGAAGCAGCGGAAAGGAGGAGGACATGTACAAGTTTGAAAAGAAGATCGAAGATGCAGAGCATAGCGGGATCGGATTCTCTGAGGGGCAGAAAACGTATCTGCGCTGTGCCAGGATAAATGGCATCGACATTCTGGATCATCTGTATGACGAGTATTCGAAGGATCATGTAAATCATCCAAAGAGCAGCGACGGTGAGTTTTTAGATATCATCGGCATGATCATAACGGTAACGGAAGCCTTTGATAAGAACATGTGTGAGCTTGTTGATCAGATGATCGAATACAACAGATTAAGCGCTGCAGGGAAGTGATCACAGCATTACACACAAAGAAACAGATAACAATATTTAATAAAAAACGGAGGAAAAAGGATGAAGGATTTAGAGATCAACATAGCATTGGATCCTGTTACAGACGGGGCATCAGTTGTACATGTGGATGAGGAAGGAGAGTCGGATATGGGAGCATTAGTCATAGCTACCAACGGTGAGTACAGGCGGATAGATCCTGATGAGACATACGATATCTTAAAACGCATGTCTGATACCGGTCTTGCGGATAATATCGGAGGTACTGCTTATGTGGCTGTCTTTAACGGTGAGAAGGTATTAAAGATTGGTGAGGGCAGGTATTATATCGGATCGGCAGTCATCGTAAAGTGGGATAAGGACGGCCCGCATATGTTAAGCGGAAAAGATTATGAGCTTGCGAAGAAAGCGTTTTTAAGCCGCCTGATCTGGCTTGTTGTTAACGGCCGGAAGTATACGGCATACGAGATGTGACAGGAGGAGAATGAGATGAGCAGGACTATACCCAGAGCATATGTGACGGCAGCATGGAGTAAGAACAGAGTGGATGCAGAGGACCAGGCAAGGAAGTACTGCAGTGAACTTGTAAAGGCAGGATATCTGCCGCTGTGCCCTGTGCTGGTCTTTAGCGGCATCATAGCAGATGATGATCCGGATGCTGAGAAGAAACGCCGTGAGATGTCGGAGGATCTTTTGAGACGCGCCAGATTCCTTGTGGTGTGCGGAAAGAAGATCAATGATGATGTGAAAGCGGATATCTCCCTTGCGAAGCATTCAAAGGTGATACCGACAACGCTGGAGGGTGTGCTGGAATGCGGTGAATAGCAGATACCACAGCGGAAAGGAAGTGATCGTATGGCCCAAAAACAGACAAGAGAAGAAAAGATGAGTGCCATCCAGAAAAAGCTGGAGGACGGGGTGAGGGAGATCTTTTCATCGGAGAAATACCGGGAATATATCTCAGCCATGTCAAGGTTCCCCAGGTACTCCATCAATAACAGCATTCTCATTGTCAGCCAGCTGCCACAGGCCAGCCTTGTGTGCGGTTTCAGGAAATGGCAGACGGATTTTAACAGAACGGTCAATAAGGGTGAGCACGGGATAATGATCCTGGCACCGATAAAGGGAAAGACCGAAGTGGAGGAAGAGGTATTTGATGAGAATAACCGGGCGGTGCTTGATGCTGACGGTCATCAGAAAACGGAGACTGTCATGAGGGAGTATCAGACGTTCAGACCGGTGTATGTATTTGATGTATCCCAGACCAGCGGTGATCCGATACCGACACTCACCGAGCGCCTGGAAAGAGATGTTGATTCCTTTGACGAGATGAAGCAGATACTCATGGAGATCAGCCCGGTGCCGGTAACTTTTGAAGTGATAGACAGCGGTGCGAACGGATATTACTCACCGTCGTCGGAAAAGATAGTGATAGATGAGAGGCTCCCGCAGCTGCAGATGATAAAGACGATGATACATGAGATAGCACATGCAACGCTTAAGCATGGCAGCAAAGAGGATAAGTGGGACCGGCAGACAAAGGAGGTACAGGCGGAGAGCGTTGCATACTGGGTGAGCCAGATGATGGGACTCGATACATCCGAGTATTCCTTCGGATATATATCAGGGTGGAGTAAGGATAAGGAGATGAGCGAGCTTAAGGAGAACCTGGATATCATCAAGCATACTGCAGACAGCATATCGGCATCCATAGAGGAAAAGATAAAGGCTCTTCACAGTGACAGGGTGGATACAGCTGAAGAAATGCCGCTGCCAAAGGTGTCGGAGGATACCGCTGTCTATACTGCAGTACCCCATAAAAAAAGATAGCAGGGAAATATTACGGATTTGGAACAGACATAAGCTACATAACGGATGAAGGATAAGATCCGCAATAACGAAGGAGGTAGAAGAGATGGATTATTCTTTTGAGAACACGGTAGTGGAGTTTGAAGGAAACTTCACGGAAGATGCCCAGGTAAGGGCAGCTGCCGGGGGAATGGTTAAGCTCCTGAAAGAAAAGAAGGAGAAAGAGGAAAAGGAGGATAAGAACGATGCTTGATTTTGATGAATTTAAGCAGCATGTGGCAGATCACATCAAGGATCACCTGCCGGAAGAGTTTGCAGATGCAAAAGTATCGGTCAATGAAGTGAGGAAGAACAACGGTATGCTCCTTCACGGCCTTACGATCCAGACAAAGGACAGCAACATAAGCCCTACTATCTATCTGGAATCATTCTATGAGACCTATAAGGATCAGGGCATGGAGATGGAAGTAGTCCTTGAGAAGCTCGCACAGATCGAGATGGAGCATGCGACTCCTGATATAGGTATCGTGGATGTTGCAAAAAACTTCAGTGATCCGGACTTTATCAGATCGCATGTGATCATGTCACTGGTAAACGCGGAGAAGAACGCAGACATGCTTAAGACTGTCCCCCATAAGATGACCGAAGACCTTGCCATTGTCTATAAGGTATATCTTGGCAGTGCAGGGGAACAGATCGGGACTATCCTGATCACGGATAAGCATATGAAACAGTGGGATATCACTCCCGGGGAACTCCATGAGTGTGCTGTAAAGAACAGTAACGAGCTCATGCCTGCACAGGTAAAAGGGATGGGCGAGCTCATAAGGGAGATGATGGGAGAATGGGCTGAGGATATAATGCCTGAGATCGGACCCAATGAGATGATGTATGTGATCACAAATGAGAGAAAGACGAACGGGGCTGCGACATTGGTATATTCGGATGCCCTTGAAAGACTCTCCGAAAAGGTAGGCGCTGATCTGTATATCCTTCCGTCTTCTATACACGAGACTATCGCCGTACCGTGCAAGCCGGATATGGATGTAGATGTCCTTACAAAGATGGTAAGGGAAGTTAACCAGATGCAGGTGGCTCCGGAAGAACGGCTCTCCGACAACGTATATAAGTACGATGCAAAGACAAAGACCCTGTCACTGGCAGATGAGTGTGCAAGAGAGCAGAAGGTATCAATGGTATCCGAGAAAACCGGTACATACGGGGCAGTAAGCCCGGTCAGGGAGGAAAATGTTAATGCGGAGGCTGCAAGACCCCGCCACAGAAGATAAAAGAAAAGGAGATAAAGGATATGGAAGTAACAGCTGTAAGACTCACACTTATGGAAGATAAAGGCAATCTCAAAGGCGTAGGCAGCATCGCACTGGATAACCAGTTCGCGGTACGCGGCATGCGAGTGATGGAGCGGACTGACGGCGGCGTGTTCGTCGCATTCCCCTCAAGACAGTGTGCCAACGGTGAGTATAAGGATATAGCATACCCGCTTAACCATGATCTGTACCGTAAGATAACCGATGCTGTCATAAATGAATACAATCACATGCTGGATATAGCAGCGATCGAGGCTGCCGGCATAAGCCAGGCAATGGATGACGGCATCTGTGAGGATCCCTTTGCCGATCAGGGACAGGCGCAGGCTCAGACGCAGAGCATGTCAAAGCCGGCAGAGAAACCCGCGGTGGGACCGACGACGGCAGTGAAAGAGGAAAAGCCGTTTGATACACCGGCAGAGGGGGCAGGCGGGCAGGATGCCGAAAAGAAGGCTGATCAGCCTGCGGAAGATGCACCTGCAGAAGGAGCATCCGAAGAGAGTGCAAAACCCCGCAAGGGGCATAAGAAGTAAGGAGGCGCCATATGCAGATAAGTGAAGTCAGGCTTAAGAAGAGAGAAGGGGATGATAAGTTCCTGGCCTCCGGCTCCATTACATTTGAGGGCATGTTCGTTGTATCCGGGATCAAAGTAATGAGATCAAAGACCGGGGATCTGTTCGTTGCCTACCCCTCATGGAAGAACTCAGACGGGGAATATAAGGATGTATGTTTCCCGATGACGAAGGATCTGAGGGAGGACATAAACATGCAGGTACTCGCCAAGTACGAGGAGCTAGGATAAAATGCGGGGCTGCCAGATGGCGGCCCTGCGGCTTTATGGAGGTATATATGGCAAAAGGCATAGTGATAAAGATATGGAACATAAAAGACGGATCGATGGGCAGGGGAGCCGGGGCACAGATCCATGATTCCATCGATTATATAACCAACAGTGAGAAGTGTGATGAGACACTGGGGGATGGAGGAGCCCAGATAGGCAGGGAGCTGTCTTATGTGACCAATGATGTAAAGACGCTCGAAGGCCTTTATGTAGGATGCAGGCTGATTTCGGATATCAAGAATGCAACGAACGAGATGATGCAGGTAAAACAGTTCCACGCAAAGATGGGCGGAAGGGTGGCGCTGCACGGCATAGTATCCCTTGATGAGGAGGAATCCGATAAGAAGAACGCCGGGAAGCTCATGATGCTCTTAAACGATCTTCTGGAAGAGGTATTTACGGATAACCAGGCAGTATATGCTGTCCATACCAATACGGAGAACCTCCATATCCATTTCATAGTCAATACCGTAGGTCTTAACGGTAAAAAGATCCATATGGATAAGCATTTCATGAGCAGGGTGCTGGAGCCGGCATTAAACCGCCTGGCCGATAAGTATGGATTTACTCCCAACACGGAGTGGGTAAAGGATAAAGAGAAGGATAAAAAAGCCTTTGGTGTGCGCATGAGGATGCTGCGCCAGGCAGTGGATGAAGCCATAGAACGGTCTGAAGACTTTGATGAGTTTCTGCATGACCTTAAAGCCCAGGGTATAAGGGTAAACTGCGGAAAGCACTTAAGCCTTAAGGCGGACGGCATGACAAAAGCCGTAAGGAGCCACCGCCTGGGCAGCATGTACACCATAGAGATGATACGGGACCGGATACTCACCAAAAGGGAAGAGCTCATACGCAGCGAGGTATCGGATCATATCATGCACAGGGGCATCCCGGAATATCTCTATGTAAAGACACTGCCGCTAAAGAGATATTCCGACATGACGGAGGAAGAGAAAAAGGAATGCATAAGCTCACTGAAACTGGGAGGCAATCCCTGGAGGGAGAGGAAGAGATCCAACTGGCAGATACAGAGGATGGCGGATGAGTTCCAGAGGACGGCTGAAGTGCATGAGCTGATAAAAGTATATGCCCCGCACTCAAGGAGTGCCCAGGATGCCCTGGATAACATCATCCTGCGCCAGAAACAGATAGCGGAGGATAAGAAGGCCGTAAAGAATAATCTTAAGGCTTATCAGCCGATCATAAAGCTCTATAAGGAGATAAAGAAACATGCCGGCAAGGCATATCTGTATGAGTTTGCAGAATACTATGAGTATCTTCCTTCCTACCGGGAGTATAAAGCCCTCTGTGAGAGACTGGAAAAAGGCTATGGTAAGACGGTGCTGGAAGTATCGGCATATTTTGAGGATCAGGAGAACCAGCTGCTCTATGCCGCAGCACAGTCAAAGGAGCTTTCGGATGAGTATAAGACGATATACCGCTTTAAGGAAAACGAGCTCAAGCAGGGGATCATGGAATATGTTTCCCTCTATGATGCCATCGGCCTGTCAAAGGCAAGGAACAATGCTTATAAACACGGCGTGTTCGAGAGCAGCATAAAGTATGTGGCTGCAGACGGGGCGGACGGCGGATATCTGAGGGTGGTGATAACACCCGATGTGATAGACGGAAAGCGCACTGAGAGAGCGGTAGTGACCATATTTGATTCAGAAGGACATCAGGTAAATGAGATATCTTCATCGGATATGACCATAAGGGAGTTCAACCAGACAGTGTCCGAGCTCAAGGCACAGTACGGGTTCTATAAGTGCCATACCTTCGATAAGAAGGATGAGGCAGAAGCATACGTCGCAAAACAGAAAGAGGAGAATACGAAGAAGGCAAAGAGGAAGAGTGCGGATTAAGGATATCCGTGTACCACATATATGACAGAAAGGAGACTGCACATGAGTGAACTTAAATATGAAAAAAGATCAAAAGGGGAGATAAGGCTGGTATCGGATTTCTATCCGGTCTGTTCCATCTTTTCGGACAAGGAGCTTAATGCCAAGTTCATACAGATAAAAGCCAATATCTGTGACTTAAACCCTGCACTGGTGACCAAGTGCATAACCGGTACAGAGCAGGATTTCATCATGCTCATGGATAGGGCAAAGGACTTCATAAGGGAGCGCTTTAAAGGGATATCGGAAGAGGAGGAGAAAAAGCTCCTTGAGATGTTCAAGCAGTGCGTGTTCGGATATTACGTATTAACGCCGCTGATAGAGGCAAAGGAAGTATCGGATATAAAGGTGCTGGATTACGATCATATAGTGATCAAGGCCAACGGAAAGAGGTATGTGGCTAAATGCTCATTCTTTGACCAGGCGGATTATAAGGACTGGTTCAGCCGCATCCAGCGCATCCACAGGCTGGGGCGCACCGATGAATATGCCCTGTCGCACTGTACAGACCGTAAGGGGGTAAAGGATTTTTACCTGCGCATCGACCTTCAGCAGGCATGCATCACATCCACGGAGCGCAATAACATCCACATCCGAAAGATGCCAAAGAACAAGCTCTCCTGGGACTATCTTATCGAGAACGGCATGCTCGATAAGGATATCATAACATACCTTAAGGACAGGATAGGAGCAGGATACGGATTTCTTATATCGGGACGCGGGGGATCGGGAAAGTCAACGCTCCTAAATAACATGATCGACTGCATACCATATTCCGAATCGGTGCTGGTATCACAGGAATCGGATGAGCTGTATTCAAACGTACATCCCCAGATACAGTTTGAGCATACCATGACCGTGAGAAAGCGTGATTTGATTACGGACTTTTCACTGGAGGATGAACTGAGGCTGGGACTTCTGCAGGATATCGACAACTTCATCATAGGCGAGATAAAGGGCGGTGAAGCACTGTATGTGTTCACAACGGCAATGAGTACCGGTGCCAGGTTCTTCGGTACCATACATGCAAATGATGCTGCCGGCAGTGTCATAAGACTGGCACAGTGCGCGAGATATATATCCGACTATCCCATGGAGACCTTATGCGAGATGCTGACATGCACTCCGTTCGCACTGATACATATGAGCAACTTTTCGATAGATGAGATCTTGGAAGTGAGCGGTTTTGATGAAAGGAGCAGGAGGCTTAGGTTCAATGAGATCTACAGGAAGGAGGAGATATGAAGATAGAACCGGATATCGTAAGGGCGATAGTCATATGCAGCACCATTACGATAATAACAGCACTCATCTTAAGACATCTGATGGAAAAGGATGAAAAGGACAGGCTTAAGGAAGAAGCTGGTATGAGCGCATATATCGGCAGTGAAGCGGATAGCGCAGAGACAGTGCCTGCAGTAATAGCCGGAAACGGCTATGATAAAGCCGAGTCGGATAAGACGGTCAGTTCCAATACCTGCGTTCAGATAGAAAAGATCCTGAGTGAATGGGCAGATGATAAGAGTGCGGCACCGGTCATCAGATATACGAGCTATTATCTTTCGGATGTGGACCTTGATGAGCGGACGGATGTTACGGCAGATTATACACAGTGCATCACGGAGAACGGCTTTGATGATAAGGGTGTCATAAAGATAAGTTTTGATGATGCCTTCGGCTTCAGTTATCATGACTGCAGCGATATGGCAGAGTTCTTTGAACTCTTAAGACGGGCATCGGGTTTTGATGCGGATCTGACGGATGCGGCATATGATGAGGATAAGCATGATGATACCGGGGAAGACAGCTATGAGTTCAATGAAGACTGCAGCATTACCGATATCCTCCTGGGAGATATGGAGTATGATGAACTGATCGGATCTTCCTGTTCATACAGCTTATCGGAAACAGAAGAGGGAAGGCGTTATCCGTCAATCTTTACAGCGGTCGTTAAATATACAAAAGATGGTGTGAGATATACAAGGACTGCATATGTAGAGATGGAATTCTACAAAAAATGAAGAGTATAAGGATATCGATCATATAGAAAACCCCGGATGGCAGACTGCGATCCGGGGTGGTATTTTATGAGTATGTTTATGATGGAACATGGAGATGTTATAGCTGGATGGCAGAGATCAGACCGGGTACTTATTCTGGTCCCATGAAACCTGCTGCAATTTATCACCATTCGTTATCAACCGGATCACTTCTGAAACGAATCCCGGTGTGATCATCGCCGGGATAAAAAGTGGCAGAATGTATCGTTCCCATGTCCCGCTGGTCTTATATCCCTGAAACTCGTTACCTTTACTGATAATGTAAGCCGCCGGGGTATCGATCGGAACTGAGCAGATGATTTTCTTGTCGCTTGATATAATGTTAAGGATCGAATGATCACTTTCATCATCTTTAGCAATGTACCAGACAAAAGCACGGCCGTCTACCGTAATGGCCCTTCTGCGTTTTTTAGTGACACCCATTGAAAAATACACCTTTTCTTAATTGAATTATATTAAAAGATAAATTCTTTGCTTATATCTCTCTTATACACCATTTAATTGCATTTTGTAATACTCGTATATAACCATCACACGTCAGGTTTTTCGTAGTATGTCCGGGAGTAACACAACATACTCTTCCTCTTCCTATTTCTCGAACCCACATCCCTGGCTGTGAATTATGTTCAGACACAGTCTTTGCAATAATTTCTACCTTAGGCTGTTCGACCATATTCATCATATAATGCTCATCATTCTCAGGAAATGTAAAAACGTCTATGTCCTTTAGAATTATATGATCATTAATAGGCATAAAGCTTACACGACACGCCTGTGGATGTCCGACAAACACCGACTGTATCAGATCCTTTACAATAGGATGCTTATCATCAAGATCTGTCACAGCTGCATGGACAAATAATACGCCAGTACTGTTTTCATGAATGCACTTAAACAAATACTTCGTCCAATTTTCATCACACCATATCGGAGTAGGTATCTGATCATTTTCAATAGGATCCTTAAAGGATATGATCAGATTCGGAGCATCATTCATCTCTAATAATTCTTCCGGCTTCTCCGTAAATACTACTTCCCATTCCTCCTTTGGGAAAAGAATATCTTGCAGAGGTTCTATAGTATCTCTATGATGCCAATAATCACCCACTAAAAAGAATGCTGTTTTCTTCATGATTTATAAACCACCCTTTCCCATTAATAAATAGCATAGTTCTTTCTTGACGCTTAGCAAGTTATGTTAAAGATAATAATCTAATTCTGTTATCCATTATCTGGCGATAGTATATTCGTTTTTAAGTTTCTCACAAAGAGAAGCCATTTCTGGGTAATCAAAGTTTTTGAGGGGCAGTTTTCGTGAGGGTCTTTCATGAGGGAGTATTGTGAGGGGCAAACTTGAGGGTCTAGTTTGAGGGTTTGGTTTGAGGGGCTGGTTTAGATAGCCACGCCGAAAACCGGCAATAATGATATTTTACAGCAAACAGGATTATTCAACTCACTTTGTTGAATAATCCTGTTTTTTGAAGGTTTCGTTGTCCTTCATTCTCCTTTACCGTATGATTTTATTGCGGAAAATATACAAGAAAAGGAGGATATATGAATAATATCACAGATTTGCTAGACCTTGAAGATGGTGAACTACGTATTACCGAAACCCAGATTCAAGGACAAACCAAAACCATCACTCTTGAAACTTCCCCTGTGGCGCATTACTGCCCTAACTGTGGTTACAGGATGTATTCGAGAGGCTTGAAAAAAAGAAAGATCAATCACCCCATCCTTCAGGATAACTATGCTCTCATTATCATACTGAAGCAAAGAAGATGGCGTTGCACTAATCCAGAATGTCTCTATGATATCAGTGAAAGCTTTAAGTTTGTCAACAAGAGCAGACGGACATCTAACGCTACCGATATGCTCATTGTAATGGCTTACAAGGATCTAATGGAAACATCTGTCTCTATTGCCAAAAAGTTTCATGTATCAGATTCACATGCGCATGAAGTCTTCGACCGGTATGTTAAACTTGACCGTCTTCCTTTGTCAGATGCCATTTCCATCGATGAAGTATGTATTGACATGGATGATTATTGTAAATACGCATTAGTCATACAAGATTTCCACACTGGTGATCCGATAGATCTGTTGCGCAGCCGGAGAAGCAATGTCACAGAGCCATACTTTTCAGACATCCCTATAGAAGAACGTGCTGCTGTAAAATATCTGATATCTGATATGTATAAACCATATATCGCTTACGTTGAAAAGTATTTTCCAAATGCCATTCCCGTAGTCGATTCCTTTCATGTGATCCAGTGGATAATTCACCTGATCGACAATCATATCCGACAGCTTCTTAAAAAGTATCGGCAACGTGATCGTGAACTACAGGATAAGCTTTCCCTGGAGCGGCATGAACCCGTTTCTCTTCCTGTTTCAGATGAAGTCTATATTCTCCAGAAATACAGATGGCTTATCCTTACAAACCAGTCAAATATCCATTACCATCATGATCTTCGTATGGATCAGCATTTCCACCGCCTTATGAATACATACGATTATGAAGATGCACTTTTCCGGATAGATCCGAACCTTAGAGACTTCAGGGAACTAAAGGAAAAATACATACAATTCAATTCCCGCAACAGTGGGAATCCTCATGCCGCAAGGCATGAATTATCTGTCCTTATAAAAGAATTCGGAAGTTCCAGGCATGAAATTTTCCGCGATTATGCCTCACTTCTGATTAAATATGAGGATCCCATAATCAATTCATTCATAATGGTCGAAAAAATCGGAAATGGAAAAATCTACGACAGTCGACTATCTAATGGCCCAATAGAATCAATTAACAGGAAGATAAAAGATCTTAAACGCCTGGGCAGAGGCTTTAGAAATTTTGAACACTTCCGCAACCGCTTTTTATACTCAACAAGATCCGCTCCAGCTCTAAACGGAGTATCAGACTATAACCCTGTATCTTATTACGAAGAAGAAGATTTTTAGGAGGACAAACAAATGTTAAATTATTGTGCTTTTAGCAAAGATCATAAATGTATGAAATGGACTGAATACCAGATTATGCTACAGGAAGTAGAAGAGGCTGATGAAACCTGTCACGGTAACTGGATAGAAATCCAGAACCAATACGAATACATTCAAAAGCTACAAGCAATTCTTGAAGATCACGGTATAGATTATCCCAAAATCCTGTAAATTTTCAGTGCTGAGGGTCTGAATCATCAGACCCTCAAGTTTGCCCCTCAAATTCGCCCCTCAACTCTGCCCCTCAAATTTAACCCTCACGATCACCCACTCTAAAAGGGCCTATCCCTCACGATAGACCCTCAAAAACTTTGGCAAACCCTCAAAAACTTTGATTATCCCCATTTCTTTCATGTCATCTTTTGAACACATCTCACTCAAATTGTATTCCATAGGATTCTTACAAAAATCGGTAAGCACATCATGAATTATCTTTTCTTCCTTTTCAGACGAAGATAATCTTATAACAACTTTATCCTTTTCGAGCGTTCCGCCACTTAACTCTTGTAGATTAACTGATTTGTTCTTCTTACATTCGAGTAAGATTGCTGTCAGATCACAGATAACTTGTATTGCATAGTGAAACTCCAAATTCATTCCATTTTTTAATGTTACCGTTATATCCTTTCCGGGATTTCTAAAATCGAAGTCATCTTGATTAAACCCGAGTTCGGTGAATATTTCTGTCAAAGATATATTTTTACTCTTCTTGTCTGCCAAATAATCCATAAGCGTCATGCTGTCATCAGATCCGCCTATATAGCTATCCCAGTATTTATCCATAATATAGATATCTGATTCTTCCATAACAAATTCTTGTTTGCCGACATTTTCCCCAGAAACAAAACTCAATATTTTCCTTGCTTCATCAGAAAGATCAAAGAAGTCAAGCTCATCGCTCCTGGATTTGTATTCCAGATGCCCTATATTTTTCTCTTTTTTATAGTTTCCCCATGAATGAACCGTTGCATAACACTTGTCGTACTGAAGAGAACCTCCCCTTTGCTTGATCACCTCTTCATGCCAAGGATTGCCATGCGACAGAAGTTTTCCGGTAAAAAACTTATCGGGCATTTTAATTGGATAATTTGAAGGATGAAGACTGATCGTGAAATTATGAATAGTCTCATGATCATGCGTATATGCTAATAATCCATATTCATCCCAATAATATAGCAAGGGTTGATATGACTTCTCGTCAAATCCATATTTTTCACAGTATTTACATCTCAAACCATCATCTATTTGACGATCTATAACCCGGGGTATTCCCAACACTTTTACCAATTCTGATGCTCTGACAGGAAATGGGAACTGTGTATCATTGATTACAAATCCATTATCAATCAGATCTACTACAAGCCCATTATCTTCTTGCTTGTTTCCAAAAAGATTTTCAAACAATCCCATCCCTCATCCTCCATTAAATTCAAAGATATTTTTCGAGATAACTATCATTCTTTAGCTTTATATGCTATGGCATCTATCTGGAATCTGATGCCCTCTCTTATAAAATCAGATGTATATGCTTTTCTTGTGGGGTACTTACCCTTAAAGCGTTCTTTCAGCACAGCTGGAAGTGCATTGAGATCATTTATGTCTTTGAAAAGACAATCCATCTTCACAACTGATTCCAACGTCAGGCCCACCTTATTCAGACGACTCTCCAATACGTCTATTGCTCCGTGCATCTGCTCATCAATAGATTTTCCCTCGTTTGCCATGCAGTATCCTACATAGACATGGTCACCAGCTTCTATGATGGTGGAATCCGCCCAAAACTCATCTATTTCAACTCTTTTAATTTCTGACATGATCATCCTCCTGTTTATTCATATAGTTCAATTCTGTTTAGCCGATTTAATATATAGATAATACTAAAGTCCGTATGACCTAATATACACAATTATCTCATTAATTGAGAAATACCAGCAGGCGTCATATCGAAAATATGGCTGCTTGTACATGGTATTTAATTTGTCCTGAACAGTCATATATATTATAAGAGTCTCCCCACGACAGTACTTTCGGGTCCATCAGAAACTGACTCATATATCTCCATTCATACATTTAAAGAATTAATTGGCTATCATTATTCATGTAGCTCATATTCTTTATCTTCATCGATGATCGCAAGCATACATCTTGCAACATCGGGATCAAACTGAGTCCCCATATTATTTTTGATCTCAGACCGGACCTTTTCCTGTGGCAGATAGTCACGGTAGCTTCGGTTGGATGTCATAGCATCATAGCTGTCCGCAACAGCTATGATCCTTGCGTAAAAGGGTATCTCATCGCCTTTCTTGCCATCGGGATATCCCTTACCATCAAACCTTTCATGATGCCATCTCGCACCTATCGATAGATCTGGGCGACTCTTTATCTCTGCCAGGATATCATAACCAAGTCCGGGATGTGTCTTGATAACAGTATACTCTTCATCCGTCAATTTATCCTTGCTGTTTATGATCTCATTTGGTACGCCGATCTTTCCGATATCATGCAAAAGTGCCATATAATATACATTTTCACATTCTTCAGGGGAAAGTCCGAGCCGCTCAGCCATCATTCTTGAGTATTTTGCAACTCTTACGGAATGACCTCTTGTATATTCATCCTTTGCATCTATCGTATGAGCAAGAGCTTCCATGACCTCAACGGAGAGCGTTTTTACTTCATCCTTTGCCTTGATAGCTTCATTCGTTGCTGATAAGTTTTTAATGATCACATAAAATGCCCATATGAAAAGGTACATTATAATTGTCGAAAAAATATAAATTGCGAGTACCAGATCATCACCTACCGGATAAACACCTTCCGGATCAACAGCAATTCCGAGTTCTGCAACATAAAATGTATACAGCAGAATAAAAACTGCCGGTGGGATGTTAAATAATCTCCAATCCACCTTTATATCCGTACGCGCTATTTTAGAAAACATTCTTATGTCATGGCGGTAAAACAGCCACGCTGCCAAAAGCAGGGACAGGTTCCCGGCAATGTCAACGATATCTCTGAGATATGGAACGGAGAACATCATACCTGTGCCCGTAGGTGTCTGCAGCATTATAGCCAGCGTGTTGAACATCAGATACAGATATACAACCGATGATTTTGTGCCTGTCTCAAGCCATTTTCCCAGCAGCCATGCATATAAAAGATTTATCAACAGGAATGCGACAGCAATAATAAGGCATAATACAAAAATATATTTTTCTGCGGATGCTCTCTTATTGTTTATATTAAAGAACATCTCTGGATTTATCACCCTCACTATACAAGATGAAAGACAGCACGCCTCAATATATGACAGAAATGGACCTGTGATCAGAGATAAAACGAATAGCTTAACCTTACTTTTATCTTTGAGAAAGCATTTTTTTAATGAGAGATAAAAGAAAACAGTAAAATATGCTATAAAACAACATTGAATGATTTTCTTTGCCACAAAAAAGAATGTTTCCATAGTTAAGCTCTTTCTAAAGGAATGCTTTCCTTCATACCAACTATATATATGATCGCTGCAGTCTGTTCTATAAGCTGCTGCATACGATCAGTGACCATCCTGTATCCTTGCACAATCGCAGCACCTGCCATATTCATCGGTTTCCATCCTTGGAAGAGTACGGATCAGTTCAGCACGCGTAACATGATCTTTAAAATCCTTATCCTCTATAACAGGATCATATCCCCTGCAGCCACAGATACTGCACGTATTGATATACTGCTTTGCCGATCGGTGCCATTTTTCTATATGTATCGAATAACCTTTTTTTGTATGTTTGCTGTGCGACATGTCAAGGCAGCCTCATCATCTGTGTTTCCCAAAGCTTATTTTAAGCACTACGTTAATTTTACCACGGACACGTGATAACGAAAAGAGTCACTTATATCACCCCGCGTGTTACGGAATAGCATCATTCCTGTCCTACATATATTTCGAAGGAAAGTTTCAGGCAGTCCAGCGAAAGGAGGATGCGGATGGATAAGAGGATCACAAATATGTATAAGCAGTCAGCTTTAGGAGCAGGGATATCGGAAGGCATGTCTGCCGTGGAGCTCATCATGAGCATGCTCTTTCTGATCACAGTAGCCGCATCAGTGGCCGGGCATTTGATACTTAAGCTGTGTTTCGGCTCTCCGGATGGACAGTAAATGCGCCGGAGGCAGACAAAAGATAAGGAGGGATCATGAAAAACAAGGAAAAGACCAGAAAGAAAGAAAAGTTGAGCAGAGAGGAGAAGGCAGCGCTCAGGGAAAAGAAGAAAGCGGAGCGTGCGCAGAAGAAGGCAGAGAAAAAAGCGCAGAGGAAAGCTGAAAAGATAAGGAAGCGTGTGATAAAGGAGGCAAACAAGCTCCTGATACCTGCACCAAAAAGGACATTAAAGAGTATGGGCCTCATATTCTTCGATCCTGCCGGAGCCTTCCGTTTTGACGGAAACAGATGGATAAGGATCTATAAGGTGAACGGAGGTGTTGATAAAGCCGTGGACGCTGTTGGCAGGATAAAGTCGAAGATGCGCATCACACACTGCATATGCGGCAGGGAGGAAGATGATGAGTATTTCATCACACTTACAGCGGAAGGTGATGTATATAAGCTCATCCAGGAGCAGTTCGAGGAGGATGAAAAAGTACTTAAGGAGCTTATCGGCATAGAGGCATTAAGCTTTGATGAAGCAGCGGATGTCATCACGGCCCATCTTAAGGGGGAGTGTGATAAGTTCGATCATAAGGCCTTTATAAAGTCAAAGAAGGATCTGCTCAAGGAGATGGCACCGCAGATAAAAGAGGAGAGGGCACATCTATGCATGGATGACAGATATGCCAAAAGCTTCTTCTTTATGGAATATCCCCCTACACTTGCCGCAGATATCTTTTCGGTATTGAGAGAGGATGGCTGCCGTGTATATATGTCGTTTGACATTGTGGGGATAAGTGATGAGGACAGGGCTGACTATATAAGGACCCTTGAAAAGAGGTATTCGGCTGAGATAGGAGATGACAGCGTCATACCTTTTATGAACATATCGGGACAGCTCTCTTTCATATGCACCACGGAAGGAAACATGCAGGATCTTACGAAAAAGGTTACAAAGGCTTATTCGGATGCTGGCTTTTTACTGGCACCGGTGTTCGGGGCACAGAGGGAGAGCTTTTTATCACAGACGACTTTTGGGATGTTTACGTACCGCAACCTAAGGAACGTGAGCATAAAGACCATGGATCTGATACTTAGGAGGAAAACAGATGTCTCTGATCAAAACGAAATATGAAACCACAAAGATATATGATGCTCCGGTAAAGGAGGAAATCACCAGCGTACAGGATATCTTTCCGGTCGAGGCCATAGATGAGAGCGGGATATTCGCTCTGCCGGGCGGTAAGTATTCAAAGACATATATGCTGAGCGATATCAATTTTGCCGGGGTGACCGATGAAGAACAGAAAGCTATAATAGTGAGCTTTTCAAAGGTCTTAAAGGGCATCCCCTGCAGGTTCTCATACTCTATAGCCAATGAACATGTTGATGAGGGCGGCTTTAATGAGAGGATACTCTACAGAAAGCACGGTGATGAGGATGACAGGTTAAGGGACTGCTTTAACCGAATCATCGGGGATAAGATCTCCGATGCAAAGCAGGGGCTCTATCAGAGCATCTATCTGACGCTCACCGTAAAAGCGGAGGATATGAAGGATGCAAAGGCAGCATATATGTCGATAGAGGGCGCCATAAGATCGGCTTTTGTAGGCCTGGGCCTTAGCGGCATGCAGGGCTCGTCCATGAAGACGCTCACCATAGATGAGAGGATGCAGCTCATATATAACTTCACCCATACGGGGCTTAACAGCGGATACAAGTTTAAGTATGCGGATGCCATAGCCGCCGGAGCGGATTTTCTTAACATCATATCCCCTGCAGCGGTTGAGTTCGATAATGACTATTTCGTTCTGAACGAAAGCTACGGGATGGTCATGTATATAGATAAATATCCCAAGGTCCTTGAGTCGGATATCGTGACGGCACTCTCAAAGCTTAACTGCACCAGCTATGTAACGGTAAATAACGAGCTGTTGGAGATAGCGGCTTTCAAGCAGGAAGTGGCACGCAAGTACATGGCTGTGGGCATGAAGATAGAAAACGAGAAGCAGAGGAACCGAAACCATAACGATTACCTGGCTGATGCATCGCAGAAACTTTTAAACGAAAAGGAAAAGCTGGATAAGTTCATTAAGGAGCTGGATACCCTGGATGAACACTATTTTAACAGCTCCATCTTCGTACTGTTTCTGGCAGATACAAAGGAGGAGCTCCTAAGGATAAGGGAGAAGCTTAAGAACGTGGCATCACTTAAGAACCTTGAGCTTAAGAGCTGCTTTTCCATGCAGAAGGAAGGCCTTAACTCCGCACTCATATACGGCGCCCAGGAGTTTAAGAGGGTGGTGAACTTATCATCCAGCTGCCTTGCGATGTTCATGCCGTTTAAGACGCAGGAATTAAACGATGAGAACGGTGTGTACTACGGAATAAACCAGCTGTCACAGAACGCCATATTTGCCGATAAGAAGAAGCTTAAGAACCATAACGGCATGATACTGGGCCAGTCAGGATCCGGAAAGAGCGTGTTCTCAAAGAGTGAGATGATATCGATGTATCTCAATAACCCTACGGACCAGATACTGATAGTCGATCCCCAGTCGGAGTACGGGCAGGTGGTCGGGAAGATGAACGGCACCGTCATATGCTTCGATTCCACCAAGGAGTTCTATCTTAATCCCATGGATGTGGATTTTGAAGGAGTGGACTATGCGGGCCTCCGTGAGATCATATCCGAGAAGGCGGACTTTATCTTAACGCTCATCTCATCTCTCCTTAAGCGTGACATGGATCCCGAGGAGCAGGGTGTGGTGGACCGTGTGATAGATAAGGTGTATTCAGCCAACTACAGCATGAGAAAGAGACTTAACGGCGAGACCGAAAAGCAGGCGGAGTATGAGGTGCCCGAGTTCATGAAAGCGGAAGTGGCAGAGATCAACTTATGCGAGAACCTTTCAAAGGAAGAACAGATAAGGGCGTACTCACCCACCCTGCAGGATGTATACCAGCATCTGTGTGATGAAGGCACCGATCTTGCTGACCACCTTGCAGCAGCCATGGAGATATTTGTAAACGGATCGCTCAACCTTTTCAACCACAGGACCAACGTGGATCTTACCAACAGGCTGATAGCGTTTGATATAGCAGGGCTTAAGGATAACCTGCGCATCACCAGCATGCTGATAATGATGGAGACACTGCGCAGCAAGATAAAGGTCAATGCAAAAGCTGGCAGGTGGACGCATCTTTATATCGATGAGTTCCATGAACTGCTGGCAGTGGATCAGGTGGCGAACTTCGTATTAAAGCTCTGGAAAGAGATAAGGAAGATGAGCGGGATATTAAACGGCATAACCCAGAACATGTCGGATCTTTTAAACGAGGAGTCTGCAGGCAAGCTATCGGCCATACTGTCAAATACCGAATACTTTGCACTTCTCTCACAGTCATCAGTGGATAAGAAGAGGCTCATGGAGTTCCTGCCGGGTATCTCACCTGCCATGTTCAACTACGTGGATGATGCGGAGAGCGGCACCGGGCTCCTTAAGATGGGCAGCGTGACCGTACCCTTTGATATGAGGATGAGCAAGGATTCGGAGATATATGCACTCGTAAATACGGATGGAGGCGGATATGGGGTTTAAAGATGATGGAGCAAAGTTTGTTGAAGGGATCACGTTCAGGGATCCGAAGATCGGCTTTGCGGCAGGTGAAGTGACGCGCTTTGTTGAAAAAGGCCGGGATGATGATGAAGATGACGGCCGGGATTTTCATTATGAGCACGAAAGACATGGGATGCTGCCGCAGTCACTTGAGTTTCTTAAGCAGGATAAGCAGACCGGGACAGGCAGGAGAGGATCAAAGGCAGGCACACATGAAGCCGGCAGCCGCGAAAGAGGATTCGCTCAGGGATCCGCTCAGGGTTATGGTCAGAGATATGCCCAGGGCTACGGACAGCGCAGAGACGGCCGAAGATCACAGAGGGGGGTGAGAGGATATAAGAACCCGGGGCATAAGGGATATAAGCCTGATAGGATCAAAAAGCAGGTAAAGAGCCTTATCATGCGTAAGCCCGCACCGCTGATCATCCCGGGTAAGAAGGGCGGTGCATCCCAGAGCAGTGCAGTGAGCTCGGGAGTATCAGCAAACGGTACCATGGGGAATATCCCCGGCATGGGAGATAGCGGGAATATATCCGGCACCGGAGGTTTCAGTTCCGATAACAGTACAGTGTCCCAGGCACAGAACAGCGCATATGATGCTGATAACGGTGATGATGCATCTTCCATGGACCGACCGGGAACGGATGTAAAGACCGTAAAGAAGATGGATCCCGCCATGAGCGGCACCAGGGAGCCGACAAAAAAGCCCATATCCAGGGAGACCAGGATGGCGGCGAACAAGGCAGCCGTATCAAACATGTTAAGGGCCAAGGCAGAGATAGAGCGGGGGATAGGATCTGATAAGTCTACGGGTGATGCATTAAATGACGGCAACAGCGGAGTGGTCAGGGTGATAACGGAGTTGCTAAACCCCATGTCGCACATAAAGAGCGTCGTATATACTCTGGCAAGCCTTATGCTGCCGCACCTTATCACGATGTTCTTAACCCTTACGTTTATCGTGGTACTGATAACGGTGGTCATCAGTGCCATCATGAACGCGGCCGGGCTCTGACATGAGGGATATCCTGATGAGGCAAAAGGATAAGATGAACTTTAAAACGATAACAGAACAAAGGAGGATCAAAAGATGGCAGATGAGATAGCACAGGTGATAGATCTTGAGTATAAGGGGGCATATTACCTCTTAAAAGGAACGAAAGCCATGATAGCAGCCATGGTGAGTGCCATAAAGGCATTGGGGGAATGGAACCATAAGAAGTGGCTGGATAAGCCCGGGAGCTGTTCCTGGCAGAAGATCCAGGAGGTGAGCGAGGGCATGGCTCCGATACTCGAGTTCCCAAAGGAGGTATTCGAAGAGACGATAGATATAACTCATGATCCTGACATAAAGGGAAAGGGTATGATAAGCCCCTTCGAATACTACTGCAGGAAGAACAACTTAAGATACTGCGTAATGCCCGATCTTAACCCAAACGATGACTATATCCCCGTAGCTGTGCCTGCCCAGGATTTCGGCATACATGATGAGCAGATAAAAGCTTTCATGCGCAGAAGGATAGAAAGAGAAGAGGCACAGGATAAGGAGTACGATAAAAAGCTGGATGAGACAAAGAGCAGGCTGGATAATGCAGAGACCGATAAGGAAAAGGAGGAGCTTAAAGAACAGATCGAAGCCCTTGAAGAGGCAAAGAGCCAGAACAACGGACTCTTATCGGAATCCAAGGAGAAGATGGAGCATGGCAACAGGCTCGATTTCACTGAATATCTTAAGCAGGCGGAAGGAACGGAGCTATTAAATGATCCTGAGCGTGCCATGGAAATGGCACAGAGCTGCGGCATGGTAAGGAAGTGTAAGGTGGATGAATGCTTAAAGCCGGTGCGTGATAAGGCCCTCATACCGGAATCCGGCACGCTTTTATACAGCCAGAAAGCCGGGGAGGGGCAGATGCTCACAATAAAGAGGAATTTTGAGCTGGATGATAAGGGGCTGGTATATTCCCTCTATGAGATATCCGATCCCCTTAGCGGCCGGGCACTGAAGACGGTATCCGATAAGGGGGTCTCAGGTGATGCCTGGGATAAGATGTTAAATGAGATACTGGCAGATGCAGGGATGCTTAAAGACCAGCAGGTAACGGTACATAAGAGTGAGGATGATCTTAAGGAATATGTCCGGATATCGGATAGAAATTTTACTACAGCCCGTGAGGAAGGCGGGCAGGATATATCTGAGGAGGCAAAAGCCGTTATTGAAGAGGCCAGGAAGGATGCGCAGCAGAGACAGGGATATATGCGGAGCTTCTATAAGACACTGGAAGTGCCCTCTGAGCGTGTCATGTCGGATGAGGAGAGGAAGCTCTCCCTTGAGCTGGACGGCGGCCTTGTAGAGGGTATAACGCTGATCGGCATGGATGATGAGAAGGCAAGGGTGAGCATATGCTCGGATGCCGAGTATAAGTATAAGAGTGCTGACGGCAGGACAAAGACTATCAGTGGAGAGGATATCATGAAGTCCATTGAAGGAAAGGGCAAGGAACAGAGCCCTGAGCGGACCGCAGCAAAGCCGGCAAAGAGAGGATAAGGGATAGGAGATATGTGTGCCGGGGCCTGCGCTGCCCCGGCATTAACGCTAAGAGGAGGATCAGATGGCAGATATATTTGCAAGGGAGAGCCCGGTAAAAAAGCATACCAGGAGCATGAAGGAAACGCTCCTGGCATACGGCGCAGGCACCGTCATATGTGCCTATATAGGGTTCTTAATCGGTGCGGTATGGGTGGAAGGAAACACCCTGGATGAGTTCATCAGTAATTTCGAATATTTCATCATAGAGCAGCATAACTTCATAGTAGGCGTGACACCCTTTACGGTAAAGTTCGTTCTAAGCTTTGTACTGGCATGGTCCATGGCATATATCGTTATCATAACAAAGATAGAGCATCCCTTTGCCGGTGAGGAGTTCGGAAAGGCAAAGTGGGGGGATGCAAAGGAGTTCACGAAGCTCTTCGCCAACCATGATGATAAGAACATAGTTGAGGTCAATACCGGGGATGTGCACCTGGGGCATACGCTTAGTGTGAATACGGCAAATTACTGGATAGCGGAGGATGTATATCTGTCAATCTTAAACGAGCGTACATCCAACCTTAACATGCTGGTGGTAGGCCCTCCCGGTTCCGGTAAGTCATTTCGTCTGGCAAGACCCATGTTATCCCAGCTCTGCGGAAACTTCCTGGTCACGGATCCGAAGGGGGAGCTGTATAAGCAGACCGGGCAATATTTTGAAGATAACGGATATGAGGTCATGGTCATGAACGTGGAATCCGAGGACGGCATGCCAATGAGCATACACTTTAACCCGTTTGAGTATATAAGAAATGAATCGGATATCATGAGCATAGCAGGCATCCTTATGAAAGCCACCACACCACCCGAAGAGAACGGGAGCAGCGACCAGTTCTTTGAGCAGTCGGCTGAAGTGCTGCTGACCAGTATAATCTATCTGATCCATTATTACTATCCGAAGGAGGATCAGAACTGGAAGACATTTGTTAAGCTTTTGGATGCCACATGCGTATATACGAATAAGGACGGATCCATAGACAACCGGGAAGGCGGGATACTGGATATAGCAAAGAAAGCCCAGAACTACTGGAAGAATGAAAAGCATATGGAATCCGATTTTCCGGGATATGTTGCTATTGAAAAGTATTATAACGGTGCGGCTGAGACCACTTCATCCATAGTGGCATCCCTTGATGCACACTGCCGCTACATGAAGCTTGAATGTGTCATAGACCTCCTATCCGAGGATGAGATACAGATAGCAAAGAGTTTCGGGTATTCAAAGCCCTGCAGGGAAGCACCCACCGGAAAGAGGATACTGTTCATAGTGACCAGTGAGGATAAGAGATATTACGACTGGATACCGTCAATGGTGTACTCATTGTATTTTGATGAGCTGTACCATCTGACAGCAATAGATCCGGAGCTTCATGAGACCTTGCCGCAACATCTGACTTTCCTTATGGATGAGTTTGCCAATGTAACCTTGCCGGATTCATTTGTGGAAAAGTTATCCACAATGAGGAGCCGTAACATGAGCGCAGTGATAATCGTGCAGAACCTTATCCAGCTTAAACGTAAGTTCCCGAAGTTCGATATGGATAAGGACCTTATTGGTAACTGTTCGATCATAGATATTTTAGGAGCCCCCGATATGGATTCATGTGAGTATCTGTCAAAGCATTTCGGGACACAGACGATACATAAGGCGAGTGAATCCGATTCGATAGACCATAAGGGATCGAGTTCAAAGACTGAGGATGTCATGCAGAAGAGCCTGTTATCGGCAGAGGATATCTTTGCCATGAAAAAGGACGGGGAGTGTGCCATCGTGGTAAAGGGAGCGCAGCCGCTGTATCAGACCAAGTGCCGGATGGAGCGGACGGACTTTGTAAAGCTCTTATGCCGAAAGCACAAGCCCTATGATCCAAAGCGCCGCCAGGCAGCAAGGAAAGAAAAGCGTGAGGATATAACACCGGTATTCTTATGCGGTGATAAGGCAAGAGTAGAAGCTAAGCGTCTTGCAGCCATGGGAGAGGAGATAAAGCACATCACTGTTGATGAGGCTCTGGCATACCATGAAGCCATAAAGATGGATGCAAAGCCTGAGAACATAGTTTTATCCGTAAAGGAGAGGCAGAAGCTTGATGAAAATGCCGAGAAGTACCGTGAGAAACAAAACATGATGCAGAGGATAAGCCTGGATGAGTTTAAGACTGATCCCAAGGCAGACAGCAGCAAAGATCCGGGATATCATGAACGCTGCAGGGTGGTACGCAGCCTTATCAATGACGGTTTCTCCAATATGCAGGTAAGATATTTAAAGCCTCTTATCATGTCAGGGTATGGTGAAGGGGATATAAAAGGGCTGTTCAACAAGGATTCGGATGTGGAGGAGATAAAGGATTTCATAAAACAGATGGGGCTTGCCTAAAAGCGGCCCCTTTTTGCCTAATAATACTTGACAATGTGCGGTCGAATGAATATAATATTAGATAGTTGAGTGGAATAAAAATAACATATTTAGGTAAAACAGGGGAAACCCTGCGACACAAAGCTATAGGGCCTTTAACATGGCAGCCAGTTGCAGTTTGGATAGGAGCATCTGGCAGAATCAGATGCTTTTTTGTTTATGAAAGAAAGAGGTGTTTATGGAAGGATACGCAACAGTACAGGAGACTGCGGAGAAATGGGGATTGACTACAAGGCGGGTACAGAAGATGTGTGAGGATGGGATATTACCGGGAGTGACCAAGTTTGGAACATGCTGGGCGATACCGGTTGATGTGGAACGGCCGGTAGATGGCAGAATAACGACTGGGCAGTATAGGAATTGGCGGAAGAAGAAAGAAGAGTAATAAGAGTTAATGCATTAAGATTGTCATGTGTATACAAATAGCGTAAATGGATAGAGAAACGTAGGAGGATAGTATATGAAGTGTTTAAAGTGTGGTGCAGAATTAAATGATGATGCAATCTTTTGTGCCAAGTGTGGATGTAAACTCAGTGAAATTGATGTGACGAATAAACAGAGCGGAAATTCTGCACAATTAAGTTCTAAAATAGCAAGATGGGTAGCATTGGGCGGGTGTGCTCTGATGATATTTAGCCTTTTTTTGCCATATGTAAAAGCATTGTGGATTGAAAAGGCTTTGATTGAAGGCGGTGATGGCAAAATTTTAGCGGGTCTTATTGCTATTACAGGCTTGTTGATACTATTTAACTTAAGGGTTCCAATGTTGATTTTTGCGGGTTTAACAACAGCGTTTTCTATTTGGAAACTGTGTGTGTTTAATGATATTGAATACTCAGAGTATATTTCACGTGGGAGTGGATTTGCTGTATTATTATTCTCAACGGTTATAATGGTTGCTGGGGTGCTTTATCTTCTTTTGGATAGGTTAATTAATCATTCGGGGAATTCAAATACTTCTAACGTAGAACAAGCTATAAATAAGAATATTTCATTCAATAATGTACATGAACGAATTAGAGAAAAAGTCAAGAATAATGTAAAAGAATTTCCAGCAGTATGGTTTATTGAAAGTAGCGGGCAAAAGGAAGGTCCTTATAGTGTTGTACAATTAACAGACCTTTTTAAGGAAAGGAAGTTTACTGCTGATACGAAGTGTATGTACAAAGATGAAGAAACATGGCGTTCAGCGGATCAGATTAAAGAGCTCGAAGTAATATTAAAAGGTCAGGATCCTGTCAATAATGTAATAAGCAAAACTACAAAAAAGATAATACTAGGAACTGTGATTGCTATAGTTGCAATTATAGTATTATCCAAGGGTATTAATTATTTCGGCAAAAATGTATTTTTATCTGCAGATGAAAAAGAAAGTATAAAAAATGTTAAAGATAATATAGATAATCTTGGTGATATTACAATAAATAGTGAAAAGCAGCTGAAAGTTGCTAGAGAATCATATGATGCATTGACTGATAAGTGTAAGAAAAAGATTTCAAATTATGAAGTACTTATCGCAGCGGAATCTTCTTTTGAAGCAGCCATTATTGAATCGGTCGAAAATGACATAGATACTATAAGAGATATTGAAAAATTAAATTCTAGCGACTTGCAGGTATTAAAAGATATCAGGAATAAATATGATGCTTTGTCGACGGAGCAAAAGAAAAATGTTAAGAATTATAGCAAGCTAACAGAAGCGGAAGAGAGAGTATTGCCACTAACCAAGGCAAATGATATTGCAATTAGCTTTATGGATTCAATTCGTAATTTTGATTACGATACTTTAATAAAGATAACAGATAATGGTAGTGCATTATCTGGTAATGATTTTGTAAAACGAATAGATATAGATTATGTTCGTGATGTTATTGCTAGAGGGTTTTCCATTGATTTTCAGAAATTTGGATCATTTTCTAATAGATATAATTGGGCATTGGATTATGATGATTTAGATAATTACACATGTAAAACAAAAGTTGACTCGTTAGCGCAGGTGTTTATAAAACTGAGTTTTCAGGATTATGATATTATAGAGGTCGTGTGGGATGGTAATAAAATCAAAGCTGTGATATCTGTGGAGTCGCAGGCAGGCATGATAGATGTATTTGAAAGTGATAATGGTTTATCAATGCAAAATATAGCAGATAGACATTTAGGAGATTATATGGATAAACACAAGACGGAGTATAATCTTTATGCGCAGGCAGGAAAAAATTCACTCCTATATATGTTGGAATTGGATTATTATATGTATGTCATGCCGGATGCTGTACAAGAACTGGAATCTGAACTGCTTGGTTTGACAAAACCAGATAAAAAGAGGATTCAGTTATATATGGAAGAAAAGAATGGTGATATTGTAATTACAAGTATAGACAGTTTTTAAAACTGAATAGATACTGCATATCTGGAGAATGCTAATACAATATCTATAGCTTTATATAGTTAACACCCGATTAAAAGAAGAATGGAGAGTGGAATTATGTTTTGCAGAAAATGTGGAAAAGAAATACCGGATGATTCTCAATTTTGTACGAATTGCGGGAGTGCCATAGTTGCTCCCAATATGAATAACCCTCAGAATCAACAAGTGTATGGCAATGTGAATAGTAACGCTGGACAATCGCAATATTTTAACCAAGCAACCCAATCTCAGATACAAAACTATACGAAGACGAGTAAGTCAAAATCCGGAGTTTTGATACCATTGATTATTTTGGGGTGTATTCTTATATTCGCTGGAATAATATGTTTACCCATTATACGAATGGTTATAGGTGGACTGAAAACCGAGGATATAGATGACTACCCTGAAATATCGGCTGTCTATTCAGAGAAATGGCCCTCAAATAGGTTTTATGTTGATATGGATCATGCTATAGAGATTCTTGCTGAATATACGTTGCCGTCTTGGTTGTTTGATTCATCTAGTCACATTATGATTGTAAGAAATAATTATAATGATGGGATTGATGTTACCACAAATTCTGTTGCGTATAATTCAGATGGAAAAATAGTTGCTTCAGGTGGAGGACGAATACAGGCATTGGGGATTAAATGTATATCTATAATTAGTGAGAATATTCAAACAAAAG
>CAMVRS010000011.1 GCA_947169935.1 uncultured Lachnospiraceae bacterium | reverse complement strand
ATGCCTGTGTTGACCGACGAAAAAGGAGATTTATAATGATACGTTTGATAATAGTACTGCTGTTTGTTTTGCCTTTTCTGATAATATCATTTATATTACAGCCGCTGATGCTCTTAATAGGACTCTTCAGCAAAAAGGCGCGTGATAAGGCCAGCCTGGGGATAGTAAACTGGGCTTTCCGCGTAGTCATCTTCCTTTGCGGTGTCAAAACAAATGTCATTGGCGAAGAGAATGTCCCCAAGGATGAACCCGTACTCTACATTTTAAACCACAACAGTTTCTTCGATATTATATTAACCTATCCCAGAGTTCCCGGACTTTGCGGATATATAGCAAAAAAGGAACTGCTCAAGTTCCTGACCCTGACCTGGTGGATGAAGCTGCTCCACTGTGAATTCCTTGACCGTAAAGATATACGCAAGGGAATGAAGACTATCAACGATTCCGCCGATAAGATAAAGAACGGCATTTCCATGGCAATCTTCCCGGAAGGCACCAGAAATAAAGGGGATGAAGTGATGCTGCCCTTCCACGCCGGCAGCTTTAAGATAGCCGAAAAGAGTGACTGCAAGATAATCCCGGTAGTTTTAAACAACACCGCCGCTATATTTGAAGATCATCTTCCTTTTATAAAGAAGGCTTCCGTCACCATAGAATACCTTCCTCCCATCGATGTGGCTCCCTTAGACCGGGATCAGCGCAAAGCCCTGCCCGATAAAGTGAGGGAGATGATGATGGAGACGTATCTGAAAAATAAACAGTCCTTATAGTTCTCTTACTGCATGCCTGTTAACATGGCAGCAGATGTTCACGCCAACCGGCAGGCCTGCGATATGGGTCGCATAAGTTTCGATGTTCACCGCAAAAGCCGTAGTGCTTCCCCCAAGACCACCGGGTCCTATATTACTCTCGTTTATCTGTTTTAATATCTCTTCTTCAAGCTCACGTACATGAGGCTTATCGGAATGCTGTTCTATATTTCTGGTGAGCGCCTTCTTTGCCAGCAGTGCACATTTTTCGAATGTCCCGCCTATACCCACACCCACTACCATGGGAGGGCAGGCGTTGGGACCTGCATCCTTAACAGCCGTGATAACGGCGTTTTTTATGCCCTCGACTCCGTCTGCAGGCTTTAACATAAATACACGGCTCATGTTCTCGCTGCCAAAGCCTTTGGGCGCGATGGTTATCTTAAGCCTGTCCCCGGGAACCACGAAATAATGGATCACCGCAGGGGTATTGTCTTTGGTGTTGACTCTCTCTATGGGATCCCCGACAACTGACTTGCGCAGATAGCCTTCCACATAGCCGCGGCGGACGCCTTCATTTATAGCATCTTCCAGACCGCCGCCTGTAATATGCACGTCCTGGCCCAGCTCAACGAAGACCACTGCCATACCCGTATCCTGGCAGATGGGGATCTGATCCTCTCCTGCAATCTTTAGATTCTTCTGCAGCTGGCATAAGATGCTGCGTCCCAGCTCGGAAGAATCCGTCTCCGCAGCCTTATCCAGCGCTGCCTTCATATCACCGGATAAGCCGTAATTGGCTTCGATGCACATATCGCGTACTGCCTGTATGATGTTCTCGGTGTTTATCTCTCTCATAAATTTCTCCTAATAAAGATCCTTCGCTTCGCTCAGGATGACACGTAATTTATATTTCTGACGCCCTCAGGATGACACGTAATTTATATTTCTGACGCCCTCAGGATGACACGCATTTTTACTTCTGACACCCTCAGGATGACAGAGTCATAAAAAGGGGACGGTCATCCCGTCCCCTTGAATTAATGTTTATAAGCTCACCCTTCTACGCGGCGCTCGAATACGATAACGGTCTGCTTCTTAACTGATGAAAAGCCTGCCATCATAAGCTTTCCGCCGCTTCCTATCTCTCTGTTGGTGATGGTTACCACATGGAAACCCTGAGCCGCATATCTGTTGAGAAGAGTCTGTAATGATACATATTCCAAAAGGCTTCCGCCGGTCTTCTCATTATCCAGAAGGATCTCGTCAACCACTTCAACCGCATATTCAACACGGCCGTTTGTGAAATTCTCAAGCCTCTCGTTAACCTTCATCAGATTATCAAGCAGGCAGATATCCATCAGCTTCTCTACATCATCGGGCTCTGCCTCCAGAAGCAGATCATCTTCCATGCGGCGGGTCTTGCGGATACGCACCGTATCGGAATACATGCTGCTGGCAATGATCTTCTTCTTAGCCTCGTCCATGTTCTGAACGGATTTGGAATATCCCTTATCCTCAAGGTATTCCATGGCTATCTTCTGGATATTCTCTTCGGACTTCTCAAGTCCGGTATCCACTATCTCTTCTATCTCGTTAACATTCGAAGTAGCTACAGAATTGCTTTTTCTGATCATTTCGAACATTATCTGGTTAACGTCTATCATGGCCTTTACCTTCCCTTTTCTATTTTTCAAATGCCCCCAAAAGCCTCTGCGATAAAAGCAATCGCTCTTATTATCCTATCACAAGAAACAGCCTTTTTCAAGGACTTTCTGCGGTTTAAGCGGCTTTTATAAGGGTCCGGACAGGCTTACAGTTTTGCAAATCTGCCTACTTCCCTGTTCAGCGCGTTGCTGATATCCTGGTTTGTATCTACCAGAGTATTGACATCCACGATGTTATCGCTGATCTCGCCTGCGCTGCGCTCTGCCTCGCGTATAGCATCTGCGGATACGCCTACGGAATCGCTTATGGCGGTCACAGCCTTGCTCATGGAGCCCATTGCCGCATCCAGCTCACCGGTAGACTTAAGCAGACCGGTAAGCACTTCGTTGAAATGCACCGCGCTCTTCTCATATTTATCGCCGGTCTGTACATAGGCGTCATAATCCGCAAGAACTACATTATTAATAAATTCTATAACTGCCGTAGCGTTTTCGGAAAGCTCCTTAACAGCAGAAGTTACGTTATTGCTTATATTCTGGATATCGGCTGCCGTCTTGCTGCTGTCTTCTGCCAGTTTGCTTATCTCACCGGCCACAACGGCAAAGCCCCTGCCGGCTTCTCCTGCTCTGGCCGCCTCTATGCTGGCGTTAAGGGAGAGCAGATTGGTCTCGGAGGCTATCTCAAGTATGTTTTCCGTAAGCTCACCTATACGGCTTACCTGTGCGGAGTTCTCTACGGAGCGCTTAAGCACTTCGTTCAGTTCCTCTATATGCTTTCCGGTCTTAATCTTCTTATCACCGGCCTCTTTCTGGATCATATCCGCTTCCTTCACCACATCAGAAGCAAATCTGCTGCCTTCCTTTGTCAGCCTGCTCATGTTATTGACGGAATCACGCACGCCTTCCAGTTTTCCGGATATATCATCTGTAGTACTGGTCACGGTCACCATGGTAGAAGTAACCTGATCCATAGCGTCATTAGACCTTTTAATACTGTCGTTGGCCTCGTTCATCCTCTTGCTTATTGCTCCGGAGGTCTCGCTTAAGCTGTTCGCATTATCCTTAAGCTGACGCATTATAGTCTGCAGTGTTTCCACAAATTCATTGATACCGCTGACCACACTGCCTATCTCATTATCGGACTTAACCTCTATGCGTCGGCTCAGGTCACCCTTCTGCTCACGTATCTCATCGATCATTGCATCCAGCTCTATCGCTGTCCTGCGCAGAGGCGTGGTCACCAGCTTAAGGATGATCACTATAGAAACCAGCATGACCAGAATAAATCCTATGATACCGAAAACCGTCACATTCCTGCTGTTCTTTATCAGTTCGGAGGACCTGTCCATACCCTGTTTTTCAACAGCGCTGATCAGATCCGAAAGATCCTTATTAGTCTGTTCCAGATCCGCCTTGGGTCCTGCCAGATCCTCGATAGACATGTTAAAAGCCAGCTGTCTGTTGATATCAGACGCCGTTATGCACTTGTCACAGACTTCCGTATACCGCTGGAGGTTCTCCTCCATTCTGTTGATCACGTCTTCATAACCTGCTGCGCCGTCTGCCGCCATAACTTTGCTCAGATCTTCCAGCAGCGTGCCCAGCTCGGCTTTTGTACTGTTGTATTGATTTAGGGAATCCTGACGGACTGCATCATCCGCAGCCAGAATGGCTGTTACCAGATGTCTCTGCAGTTCTGAAGTGGCAACTTTAAGGGCTGCCTGCTTATCCGCATAGGATACCAGAGACTGTGATATCTGCGAATTGACCTGCTGCATACTGTGGCTGCCCACAATACTGTAAATACTGGTGCCCAGATATACAAGGAGCAAAAGCAGAAAGCTTATACCTGTGACAAAATTGATCCTTTTTACAAAAGATACTTTGTTCTTCATAACCCCAATACCCTCCTTTTGTAATCTATGGTGAAGACGCGGGGACTGTCCCCATGTCCTCATGTTTTCATGACAGCCTCATCCACCATGCATCCACGTCCGAATCCGGATCAGGCTCGGGCGTATATTTGATGAAAGCCTTTTCCAGTAAAAATGATGAAAGCAGCGCCCACAATCCCGGCGCAAACATTATGCCCAACGGAAGTCTTACCACCAGATATCCCAATCCCACCAGTATCACAAATACGGATATACTATAATAGAAGAAACGGATCATCATCACGAAAGCCATAAAGAGGATCTTGATCCCGCTCTGGTCGAAACGCGACAGCAGAGGGAATACATAACAGAACAATCCCCCAAGCAGTATTATATATCCCGCAGAGATAAAATACATGGCCAGAGCCGTTTCTGCATTATCAACATAGGCGCTTTTAATGGCATTCACGGATATATCTTCAAGCGTGACACCCATCATCTGCAATACCGTCCACAATCCCAGGATACATACTATGAAGAATATCGTAAGGAAAGTGGCGCGGAGAAAATTCTCCTTCCAGGCCTTGAAATATTCCTTTATAACATATCCCCTGCCCATCCTGAGACTCTTGACCGTAGCATAGTACAGGGCGGTGGTTGATGCACCTATGGTGATCACCGGCAGGCTGGTAATAAACCAGATTATACTTAGTATAACCAGCTCGCCTATCTTGGTCAACGCCTTTCCTATGGCGCTGTCGGGTGAAAATAAACCTTTCATTTCTATGATTCCTTAGTGTTTTAGAAAAAAGAGAGGCAGAGAAAATCCCGCCTCTCTTGGATACATTATACTGTTTTAAGCCTTTTAAATCAACCCTTTACGGAACCAGCTGCCAGACCGCCAACGATAAACTTGGACAGAACCAGGTAAACAACTACAACAGGGAAGATCGAGAATGCGATGGTCGCATAAACAACACCCATATCAAACTTAAGGAAGTCGGCACCACGTAACTGAGCGATCAATATAGGCAGTGTCTTCTTCTTATCTGTTGAAAGTACCAGGGCAGGAGTGAAGTAGTTATTCCAGCTTGACACGAAGGAGAAGATCGCCTGAACTGCCATAGCCGGTACCATCAGCGGAAGTACTATGGTGTTGAATATCCTTATCTCACCTGCGCCGTCGATACGTGCTGCTTCCAGCAGTTCCAGAGGAAGTGCGCTCTCCATGTACTGCTTCATATAGAAGAATACGATAGGCGCTGCGATGGAAGGTACGATCAGAGGAATAAAGTTATCCATCAGTTTCATCTTGTCGATCAACTGCAGGAAACCAAGTGCGGTAACCTGTGTAGGGATCATCATGATGGCCAGTATTCCGGTGAAGATAGCCTTCTTAAACTTGAAATCATAAGCATGGATCGCATAAGCGGTCATTGCTGAAAAATACACACACAGCGCTGCAGTACAAACCGAAACGATGATACTGTTGATCATACCGTTAAGTATGGGCTGTGTACCCGTTAACGCATTATGCAGGTTTTCAAACAGGTGGGTACTGGGGATAGGCGTAAAACCTCTGGTCAGCTCACCCTTTGATCTGGTAGCGTTTATTATCAGTATGTAGAACCATATGAGGCAGAAGAAGCATGCAATGCTCAGTACAACATATGCTACGACGCGTCTGCTCTTGACGCTGCCCTTAACTCTCTCTTCGACTGTATTGATCTTTATATCCGCCATTGTCTTCTCCTCCTTTACGCTTTACCGTATTTATCTTCGTTACCGCTGAACTTGAACACTATGATGCTCAGTACGCCGGTGATAAAGAAGAGGATAACGGATAATGCACCACCCATACCGTAGTTCTTGCTGTACAGATGATTGTTCAGACACATGATCAGAGTAGTTGCGCTGTTGTTCGGTGAACCTTTACCATCGGTAAGGATCTGGGGAACATCGAACATCTGCAGACCACCGATAAGTGATGTTACCATAACGTAGATCAATATGGGTTTAAGTATAGGAAGCGTTATCTTCCAGAATACCTGGTTAGCTGTAGCTCCGTCTACTTCTGCAGCCTCAAAGAGGGCTGTATCGATACCCATCATACCGGCCAGCAGCAGTATGGTAGTATTACCAAACCACATCAGGCAGTTCATCAAAGCTACCAGGGTACGTACGCTTCCGGTGTGAGCCATGAAGTCGTATGCTTCCTTAATGATACCTAACTTAATCAATATATCGTTCACAGGGCCTACAGTTGAGAACAGTGTGAAGAACAACATGGAGAATGCCGATGCCATTATCAGGTTCGGCAGATATATAACTGTTTTGAAAAATCTCTGGCATTTAAGACGCAGGCTGGGATCTGAAAACCATGCTGCGAACAGAAGCGAGATTATAATCTGCGGTACGAAGCCCATGATCCACATGATCATGGTATTTTTGAAGTACTTTAATATGTTTCCTTCCGAAAACAACTTACCATAATTCTTAAGACCAACCCAATTGGGTCCTATTATCGTAAGTCCGTCACGATAATGCTCAAAGAAACTGTTCTTGATAGTATTAACAAGGGGGATCAGCTGAAATATAACAAACACTACAGCAAAAGGTATAAGAAAGATATAACCCCATTTATTATAAGAAACAACGGATTTCTTTTTTTTCATGCTATTTTTTCCCTCCGGATTACCTTCATTTTTCTTAAAAATCCTTTTTTCCGACTAAAAACGTGCCTGCCCTTTCGGACAGGCACGTCCTCATACTTATTCAGTCTGCTTATCTTTCCGCAAAGGCCGTTACTTATTTGCTAAGTGCGGGATACTTTGTGGTGATTGCATCATAGAACTTGTTGAGTGCAGTGTCATAATCTGCGTTGCCATCGAAGTAATCCTTCATAGCGTTCTGGAACTCTTCGTTGCAACCCTGATCATATGCGCTGATCTTGTCAAGGCTGATGTTCTTAGCACCTGCTGCGAACATACCCAGAGGATTCTGGCCGCCGAATACTGCGCTGGTGTAATCGCTAGCTGCAAGCTCTTCCATAGCGGGCTGGTTGTTTACGAAGTCATCATCCTTCTTAACGATATCAACCATGATGTCCTTGTCAACGGTAAGCTTTCTCATGATGTCTGCTACAGTAGCCTTGTTGTCAGTGCCGTTAGCTGCGCAGATCCAGGTACCGCCCCAGAAGAAGCCCTGAGGTCCTTCGGTTGCGCCCCAGCCACCCTGGTTAGCGATGGAACCATCGGTATCAGCTGCCATACAGAAGTTGATCAGCCAAGCGGGTCCAAAGTAGCAGAATACCTTACCATCGGGATAGAAGCCTGATGACCAAGCATCGCCCCAGAGGTTCTCAGTAGACTTGATCTCTCCTGCATCATACATTTCCTTGGAATCGTCAACCCATCTCTTGATGTTGTCGTCAACCTGTACCTTCTTGTCAGCGCTTACCCAAGGCACGCTCACGTTGTTGGAGAATGTACGATAGGTATCGTTAACGGTAGCGGTCATGTAGTAACCAGCCTTCTTCATATCAGCTGCGGTAGCCTTGTAGGTATCCCAATCCTTAACAGCTGCCTGAACATCAGCGGGCTCGTCAGAACCAAGAACGGTCTTAGCAGCCTCACGGTTGTAGATCAGAACACCGGGGCAGCCCTGCCATGAAACGCCCTTAAGCTTTCCATCGCTGCTGGTCATAACATCCTGAGTGTACTTATACTGTGTGCTCAGCTCGGAAAGAGAGATGCCCAGATCGGTAACAGGCATAGTGTAATCGGTATCTACATACTTAAGTGCGTAGTCAGCCTCAACCAGGAACAGGTCGATCTTGTCATCAGCTGCTGCGCTGTCCTGCTTAAGCAGGGTCTCGTCCAGATTGTTCTGGTAAGCGTTGTCATCTGAAGGAGTGATGTTCCATACAACATCGATATCACCGATCTTACCGTGAGTAGCATCTACTTCGGTGTATCCGGGATAGTGATCTGTAAGACGGCTCTTGAACTCCTCATTCCAGCAGTAGATATTAAGAACTTTGCCTTCTACTTCCTCGCTTACATCAACAACTTCTACGTTCTCATCCAGAACGGGCTTCTCGGTAGGAGTAGCCTCGGTAGTAGTGCTACCGCCTTCGTCACCACCAGTGGTGCTTGCAGGTGCAGTGTCGCCGGTGCAGCCAGCCAGAGTGCCTGCTGCCATGATCATTGCCATGCTTAATGCCAATAATCTCTTTTTCATCTTGAAATTACCTCCCATAAAATTGTTTTTTAACGGCCCTGTGCCGTTTGCATTTTGAAGTTTAGCACAGCAAAAAATGTTATGCAAGATATTTTATTATTCATGACATATTTTTGTTAATTTCTGCTAGTCTGAAAGCGCTTTCATTATTCTTTTTCACAATTAGTTCATAGTCTGTTCATACTTTCCTATGATTTTTCGGGGGGATTTATGAATTTAGTCGGGAGAAATGACCCGATGCATATTATATGCATATTATATCACCAGGGTGCCGATAAAACACGCCAGCAGCAGGGTTATGGCAGGCACTATATACTTTCTGGGGTTGTGCATAAGGTCGCTCTCCGTCTTCCAGTTAAGGATAGGGAAGAAATACTCCATCGCTGCCGACATTACTGCACTCAGGAAAGCCAGGCATACAGCCATGATGATATGTACGATCCCTATACCTCCTATCAGAAAGTGCCAGCTCGTAAGGAGACATGCATAGGCGGGGCAAAGGCTCATAAACAGAAAACCTGCATAAGGTACAAAGAACTTAAGTCCGCATCCCGGCATGCTGTGCAGACTCCTGTCCAGATCGTGATCGCAGGAGATCAGTACACAGAGCGGCGTATTTACGCATGCAATTCCAAACCCCATATAAAGAAACATATTCTTATCCGGCAGCTCTTCCCCCATGGTTGAAGCCATATAAGGGAATAAAATGGCTATTCCGCATAAAAACAGTGAATTCACCAGATAATTCTTATGGGTCATAAGATACCTGAAAAGGTAGGTCCAAACCAGGCCATGGCGGCGGCTCTTTACAACTCCGCTGCTCTTTCCCGCCAAAACTGCCAGATCGTAAAATACGTATCCTGCAGGTTTTGAAGCATGCCCTTTGATCAGGTATATTGCAGCACTTAATAATACGCCGCCCACGGCTGCAGCTGCAGCCGTCACTATCTCTGTCACTTCAAACTTACCAAGTGCGATAAGCAGTGACATAAGGGGAAGGGTCTTTGTGCAGATGGTATGCACGCCAAGACTCCCCACATAGGAAGCGATAAGGGCTGAACTCTCAAAAGGCATCATCACGATATTCTTAAAGCGTTCTTCCGCATCCTTTGAATTAAGGGACTGCCACATAACCGAAGCGGTAAAGACCACTCCGAACAGATAAAGTATAAAAGGAGCTATGTCCAGCCTATATCCGCATCCGGAAACACCAAAGAATATGACTGCGCTTATCATGATGCTCTTAAGCGCTCTCTCATATCTGACTCCCAGAAACTCTTTTGCAAATGAACTAGTTAACATCTTCATAACGAAGTGCCTCCCTGATGGCCTCAGCCTTTATCTCTTCACCTTCAAACTTCTTTGATATAACTCCGTTTTCCAGTACTACTACCCTGTCCGATGTAAGGGTTATGCTCTCCAGTATATGTGAGGAAAAAAGCACCGTCCCGTATTTCTTGTATCCCGCAATGCAGCTGTATAAAAATTCCGTACTCTCAAAATCCAGACCGTTTACCGGCTCATCCAGGATCAGGAGCTCAGGCCTCAGTGCAAATCCTGTTATCAGAAAAGCTTTCTTTCTGTTTCCGGTGGACAGATCCTTAAGCAGCGTGTTTTCAAACTCTCCGAAATGAAATCCCTCTATCAGCTCTTCCACGCCCTGGGCTTTCTTTTTGTAAGCGCCGCATACGTAGGTCAGGTATTCGCGGAAGGTAAAGTATTTAAAGGAATCATCCTCCGCAAAGACTGCATATCTGCTGTTCTTAAAGGCGTTATCACGGAACTTAAGATCGCTTCCCCGGAAGGATTTTTCACTCACCTCATATCCCTTGATCAGACCGGTAAGCACTTTTATGAAGGTGGTCTTTCCTGCTCCGTTTAAACCTATCAGGCCCACTGCTTCGTTTTCGTTAAGCTCCAGATCAAAACCTTTAAGGATCTTTTTATCCGCATTGTACCATGCACTTAAACCTTTTATCTCAAGCAGTTTCATTTGTTCTCAGCTCCCTTGTTCTTCTTCCACATCGTATATGCCGAATAGCCGAATACGGCACCCATCAGTATTGAAAATGCTCCTTCGCTCTTTCCTGCAGCCAGCATGAACACTCCCGCTGCTGCCCAGATAAGTCCCATGATGCCTCTGATTATCATATGTCTCATAGTATTGTTCCTCCTTTTTGTTCCGGTGGACTTTATGTCCTCCCTGTGATGCCATAATACTATAAGATATATCTTTCTGCGTGATTGTCCGCGAATGGACGTTTTTTGTCCGCGAATCAGAAAAAAGAATGTTTTAAGATACCTTTACCCCGTCAAAAGAAAGGGTAACGACCGTAGTGAACAGCTTATCATCGCAGCTACTGTTGATCGTTCCGTCATATTTCTCAGCTGCTGTCCCTGCACTTTTGATCCCCCAGCCGTGCAGGCCGCCGTCGGTTTTGCTTGTCTTTATCTCCCCGTCTTTAACAATAGGTGCCCGGGCATAAGTATTCTCAAGCTTTATCACCATCATTTGGCGTATCCTTCTTATCACCAGCCTGATCTTCCTGTCCGAGGGCTCTTTAACTTTAACACACGCCTCTATGGCATTATCCAGAAGATTCCCCAGGATCGCGCAAAGGTCACTGCTTTTGATATTCGTATTGCACGGGAACTCCACCTCTGCTTCAAAAGCTATGCCCTTTTCCTCTGCCAGAGCCTTTTTAATGCTTATCAGATAATCAACCGTCTCGTCCCCGGTCCATACGCAGGCCTTAAAGGTGCTGCTCTCTCCCACCAGTTCATCCAGATAGGCTATGGCTTCATCCGTCTTTCCTTTGGTGAGAAAATTCTTAAGCATACCGCAATGATTCCTGAAATCGTGGAAAAGCTTTGCATTGCTTTCATACGACCTGCTCAGGGAGGCATACTCCCGCTCAAGCATCATGGCCTCATCAGACTTAAGCTCAGCCAGCTCTTTTTCCGTGTTGTAATGCTTATTCATCTGCACAACAAAGATCAAAACCAGCAGTACTATCGCATAATACAGCCAGCTGCTCACTTCTTCCCTGTCGATCAAAGGATTCTCTATGGATGTAAGATAATTGATAAATAAAACCGACAGCATGGCTGCTGCCAGTCCCAGCCTGAACCACATGCGCTCCGAAACATTATTAAGGCTGTAAATCGCCAGGGATGCCAGAAATACCGGGACAGTGGAAATAAGGCAGACTACACTCCCCTTAAGCGACAGCATGTCCATATATGTCACGTCTGCCACCAGTACCGTAAACAGAGCCCGCAGAAGCGTGGCCGCAAGAAATGAAGCCATTTCAAAAAATATGGCAAAAAAGAGGGTTTTACGCTTTTCGCCTTTCCATAAATACCTCCCGCAAAACCATAAACATAAAAGCTCCGCAGCAGGTATTATATAATGCTTGATCTGAGTGGTCCCGACAAAGTATTCCAAAGCCGCCGCTCCTGCAGCCACCATTAAGGCGATCAGTATTTCCCTGATCCCCGGCCTGCCTTTGGTAACGGCTTTTTCGATCACCAGGAATCCGCCGCAGATCCTTATAAAGACTGTCAGGGCAATAATGAACATGATAACGCTCATCCTATGTGCGCCCCCCAGTACTCATTTATCTTAAGTTTCACATCCTGAAGATGGGATCTGCTGACAGGAATGCGCTCGTCATTATCCATCACCGCTTCACCATCCTTAACCTGCATCACATGGATAAGATTGACTATACATCCCCTGTCGGTATAGATAAACTCCTCACTTCCCAGCTCATCATATACCTGTGCCAGGCTCTTTCTGACCTTTGTGCTTTCCTTACCGTAAAAGATCTCCGCATTCTTCCCTTCACGCTGTATATAAAGTATCTCCTTGTACGGTATTTTCTCAAGCCTGCTGTTTGTCTGTATCGTATAGCTTTTACCGCCCTCAAGGGTAAGCAGCTTAATGGCATCCGTTACCGCAGAAGGCAGCTTAATGTCGCGCTTATCCTTGGGAACATAACGGAATATGGAAAGCTCAAAAGCATCTATTGCATATTCTATATGGGAAGTGATAAAGATGATCTTAACATCCGGAAGGTAAGGCTTTAACTTACCCGCCAGTTCCATGCCCGTGCAGCCGGGCATCTCTATATCCAGAAGGATCAGATCAAAATAAAATCCGTCATCGGTAACGTCACTTAACAGATTATCGGAAACCGTATATGTCACTATATCGCCGGTTTCTCCGCAGGCTCTTAAACAATCCTCTACAACCTTCTTATGCGAAGTCACCATATTTTCTTCATCATCGCAGACAGCTATACGCAGCATTTATTTATACACTTCTGTGTCTTCTGTGCCGCATCTTGTAGTTATACATCTTTTCATCGGCATCACTCAGGGCCAGATCCAGATTTATGTTTTTGTAATCCGGGAATACCAGACATCCTATACTTGCGGACAGATTATAGGGCTTATTCATAGCCTCCGACTTCTTTGCCACGGCTTCGGCAAACTCGGAAGCCCGCAAAGCTTCGTCTTCTTTTTTATAATCACCTATACCTATCAGGAAGAACTCATCACCGCCGCTTCTGACACTCATCTCATTGGGGCGGGTAAGCGAAGTTAATACCTGGCATAAACCTTTGATGCCTTCATCACCCTCTCCGTGTCCAAAGGTATCATTGATATATTTGAGTCCGTCCATATCAAGAACGCTCACAAAAAGGGCGTCGCCTTCTTTGGCGTTTGAAAGCATCTCCTTATATCTTTCATACATACCCCTGCGGTTTAAGGCACCGGTAAGCTGGTCGCGGATCGAAAGGGTCTTAAGACGCTCTTCCGAACGGATCAGCTGCAGGGCGTTATTGATATAGCGCAACCAGTTGCGGTAAACGATATTTATAGCCGGCCTGGTGGAATGGGATCTCTGCAGTACAGCATATCCCAGCAGCACACCGTTAAAGTGCACGGGTGAAAAATAGAAAACAGACGCCTTGTCACGTTTCTTATAAAGGATAGGGTGCATCAGTGAGGTTTCAAAGGCTACGGACTTTTCTTCTCCGTAGAATTCTTCTTCACCTACACAGGAAGACGCCACGAAAGTACGTACTTTTTGGGGATACCCTTCATAGACTTCATCTTCCATGTTCAGCCAGTTTTCCTTAAGGCAGAGATAGAAGTTCTGATACGGCCGCAGCAGTCCGGTATAGGAAGATATGAACTTAAAACACTCCTCTGCCGAACCGGATGCCGTAAAATCCTCCTGGGCATAGCTCTCCATCAATGCGCCTATATTGACATGATCGATAACATCCTCATCGGCATGATTGTAAGAGCTGATATAAAGTGAATCCCTGAACAGCCTCATGGCATAGGTGGGATCCGTTTCGCAGCCGCAGCTTCCTCCGGGATGGAACTGTCTGGAACTGTCGTTTTCCATGGGCAGTATCTCCGCGCCGGGTTCCATAATGCTCCTTAAGTAATCCACGGCTTCCAGACCTATGGTCTCTTCACCCGTATCATAAGAACTGATGGTGATCGGATTGATCGCTCCCTCATCCGAAGCGTCAATGCCGACAACCGCTATATCCTCGGGGACGCGTATACTGCTCTTCTGCAGACGGTCCACCAGACCGATGGCCATACAGTCGCTTGCGCATATCACCGCATCCGGCTGTTCTATCTCACCGTTCATTATCTTTCTGGCCAGCGCATCACCGCCAAAGTACCAGAAATCGCCGTAGTGGATATGTTCCGGCAGAACAGTCAGACCGTGTTTTTCTATTTCATCAAGGAAGATCTTAAGACGGTCAACGGCAACCTCATTATCTGCCGGTCCCGTCAGGATGCATATCTTTTTCCTGCCATGCTTTTCTATAACATGACGGCACATCTCCCTTAATACGTCTTCATTGTCTTTTTTAATGAGTTTCATACCCTTAAGGGACATTTCCAGCGAACATTTGGGAAGATCGGGATAAGCCTCGAGACGCTCTTCAAGTCTTTTAAGGGATGTATCACCCTTATCGCCGGTCATGGAACCGTGATCGATGATCACTCCGTCGAATTTATCCAGATTAGCCAGTTCATAGATATTGGATTCGCCCCTCATATAATCTCTGTGCGGGAAAGAAAGGTGGGTACTCGACGCAAATACGCAGATATCATAATCATACGCCTCGCAGCGTGATAATATACCATCCAGTATCCTGCGGACATGGACCATCTCGGGAAAAGCAGCGAAAAGCGCTATTCTTTTTCGATCGCTCACGAGGTCTCCTTTCTATATTAAAGGATCTTTAAAACTGACGAAGTATATTTTATCAAAAAAACCCGCTTTTTTCAATTAAATACGGTAATTTATTTGGCTGCCGCCTGTTACTGATCCTGACCGAACAGCGGTACCGTTATCCGCCCAAGTCCATTGTCCCGGATACCGCCGTATACCGCATTTACCAGGCTTCGGGAAAGCTGGCTGCTCCCGGCATTAATGCGCTGCAGCGCCAGCAGTATACCCAGCTTATTTTCCGTATCTATCAGATAATAAGGTCCTGTCCAGCCGTCCCAGCCAAAAACTCCCGGAGGCGCAAAACATCCGGCTTCATTGCGGTCTTCCAGACAGCGTACCAGATTACCGTATCCGTAGCCACGCAGCGAATCCCAGTTTGCGTATACACGCTGCTGCTTTGTAAGTCCGTTGCTGCGCATAAAATCCGTGATATGTCTGCCTGCGATACCGGCCCTTCCCGTAGAAAGCTCCCCTGCCAGCTTTGCCATATCCTCTGCCGTGGAGAAAAGACCCGCACCGCCGGACTGGAAAGCCGGCTTCTCTTCAAAATCGTAAATGCACAGATTCACGTAATCCGGGCTCTTGGGATCCTCTCCCGCATTTTCATATAACACTGCCAGCCTATCCCTTTTACCGGCAGGAACATAAAAGTCCGTATCCACCATTCCCAGGGGCTCCGTTATCTCTTTCTTAATAAACTCAGCCAGTTCCATGCCGGACGCTTTTTCTATGATTGCTCCCAGTACATCTGCGGAAGATCCGTACATCCATTCATCACCGGGTGCAAACATAAGGGGACACTTGCCCGCCTCTCTCGCAAATTCCTCCGTAGTCATGCACTTCCCGTCACGGATGCTCTGATCCAGTCTTCCCCACAGATCGTTTGTTGCTTCTATGCCCTCATGCTTATCACCGGGATACGCCAGACCCGAAGTCATATTAAGCAGATCCCTTACAGTAACCTGCCTGCAGCCGACTTTCTTCCAGTTCCTTATAATATAAGGATTCTCATATTCCGGAAAGAACCTGGACACATCCCAGAAGGTATCCAGCCTTCCCCTGCTTATAAGTATCGCCGCCGCCAATGACGTAAACACTTTCGTGCAGGAATATATCCGCAATATTGTGTCATTCTTAAACGGGATCTTATTCTTTACATCCGCATATCCGGCACTCTGCTCCAGCACCTTATATCCATCCCTGTACAATATGAAAGTCCCGCCGTTTTCTTCCCCGTTGGCAACCGCCCGCTCCATGATATCTTTAACATTATCTTCAAGAGTGTACATAGCATTTCCCCTTTCAAATTTCATAACACACATAAACATACTATCACAAAGATGCTCCGCCGGTAAACCCTGTTATTTTACGCAGGGCGCTCCGCCGGCAGATCCTGTTGTTTTGCGCGTGACGCTCCGCCGGGGGGGATACCGTGTTGTATGCGCAGCCGGCCACAGGCAGGACACGGATGCCTGTACCGTCCTGCGCAAATACAACAATAGTTTACCGGCGGAGCGTCCCCCGCAAAACAGGCAGAGTTTTATACCGGCGGAGCGTCCGCTTGCGCAAAAAAACAGAGCGGAGTTTCGGCCCCGCCCTGTCTTTGACTTATATCTGTCGTTTACCGCCGTCTGTGGATGAAAGGAGCGATCGCTCTATAATGATAGTCCGGCGGTTTGAGTAAATTTTACTTGTTGGCGTTTTTCTTGGCTGCAAGTATATCAAATACTACTGCGCCAAGGAGCACGATACCTTTTACTATCTTCTGCCAGTCGGCGTCAACGTTCATCAGCTGCATGCCCAGGTTGATGACACCTATCAGAGTAGCACCGACCACCATTCCGAATACGGAACCGGAACCGCCGTATGCTGATACACCACCTACAACGCAGGCTGCGATGGCGTCCATTTCGTAGTTGGTTCCCGCCTGCGCATTTGCTGCCTGGAAACGGGCGATAACTATATAGGAAGTGATGACTGTCAGGACCGCCATGTTGAGGTAAGCGAAGAACATGATCTTCTTTGTATCAACACCGGAAAGCCTGGTTGCTTCTTTGTTACCGCCTATGGTATAGAAGTATCTGCCCAGCGTAGTCTTTGAAGTGATGAAACTGTATATAAGAACTATTGCTACAACCCATACAAGTACTGTGGGGATACCGCCTGCCATTGCCAGCTTATATGCAAAGAGCATGATCACTGCAACAGACAGTACCGATTTAATGATCACGGATATCATTGAATCCGCTTCGTAACCCTTCTTTACCCTGTTTGCCCTGTTAAGGAAATTAACAGCTACAACTATTATTGATGCAACCACGCCAACCGCCATACATACAATGTTCAGCTCGTTGATCTTTGTTTCAAAGATCTTGCCGGAGAACAGTGACAGGAAGGTCTGGGGGAAAGGAGCGATACTGCCCGTCTTACTGTTAGCGGAAAGCAGTGCTGTTCCCAATCCGCGGAATGCCAGATAACCTGCCAGTGTTGCGATCCAGGGGGGAATGTTTACATATGCTACCAGGAAACCAAGGAGACAGCCGTAAGCCACACCTATCAGCAGCATTATAAAGATCGATGTTCCGGCAGGCAATTCCTTGACAACCATAAGGATACCACCGATAGCTCCCATGAGGCAGACGAAAGATCCGCAGGAGAGATCGATATTACCACCGGTCAGCATACACATCAGCATACCTGTCGCCAGTATAAATACATAAGCGTTCTGAGTGATCAGGGCGTTGAAGTTCAGAGGTGAGAACATCATGCCTTTAGTCATCACTACGAAAAAGATATATACCAGGACAAGGATTATAAGCATTGCATACTTTTTTAATGTTTCCAAAAATTTAGCCATGACTCTCTCTCCTTACTTTTTCTTCTTATTTGACAGCACATCGAATATGATAGCCACCAGCACAACTATACCTTTTACAACCTTCTGATAGTTTGCTGAAATACCCATGATACTCATGCCCTGGTTGATAACGCCCATCAAAACCGCACCTATGATCACACCGAAGATACCGCCTTCACCGCCGTATGCCGAAGCACCACCGATGAAGCAGGCCGCGATGGCATCCATTTCGTAACCCTGTCCGAAAGTAGGCTGTGCGCCTGATGCTCTTGCTATAGTAAGTATACCGCCAAGTCCTGCCATCAGACCCATATTGATATATGCGAAGAAGAATACCTTGCGTGAATCTATACCGGAAAGTCTGGTTGCTTTTTCGTTACCGCCTACTGCATAAAGGTAACGGCCTATTGTGGTCTTGGAAGTAATGTATCCGTATGCAAGCAGTACGACCGCTATCCAGATCAGACCTGCGGGGATACCTTTGTATTTAGCCAGCTTGTAGAAGATCCAGAGAACGGAAGCACCTACAGCAACCAGCTTGATGATATCCTGATAAAGGGGAGCTATATCGAAACCCTTTGACTTTGCATCCAGTCTGTTCTTTATTACAAATAATGCGAAAAGTGCAACTACGATGATACCGGCCAGCATGCAGGTGATGTTCAGATCAACGCCTTCCATCTTAAGGAAATCCGGAATGTAGCAGTCTGCGCCGCCACCGAAAACATTAAGGAAGGTGGTGTTATCAATACCTATTGTAAGACCCTGCATTACCACGTTTGCCAGACCGCGGAAGGCATACATGCCTGCCAGTGTTGCAATGAACGGAGGTACCTTAACATATGCTATCCAGAAGCCCTGCCATGCACCTACCAGAAGTCCGCCTATCAGCATTATCGCTACGGCTATCCATACATTGATATTCTTGTCCATGACAACCGCACCGATACCGCCGACGAAACATACCACAGAACCTACAGCCAGATCGATGTTACCTCCGGTCAGTATGCAGAGCAGCATACCTGCTGCCAGTACGAAAACGTATGCATTCTGTGAGATAAGGTTATTAATGTTCTGCGGAAGAAGTATCTTTCCCGAAGTCGTCACATAAAAGAAAATGACAACTGCTATGAGGGCAAAGACCATAGTATATTTTTTTAATATATCCTGAATTTTTATACTCATACTTATTCGCCCCTCCCTGACTGCAAGATGCAGGCCATGATATTCTCCTGCGTAGCATCTTCTGCTTTCATCTCACCGACAAACTTACCTTCGTTCATTATATAGATACGGTCGCTCATACCTATAACCTCGGGAAGCTCGGAAGATATCATAACCACCGATTTTCCGGATTTTACCAGATCGTTGATGATACAGTAGATCTCGTACTTTGCACCTACGTCGATACCTCTGGTAGGCTCGTCTAAGATCAGTATATCAGGGTTAGTGAACATCCATTTTGCAAGCAGAACTTTCTGCTGGTTACCGCCGGAAAGATTGCCTACATTCTGCTCAACCGAAGGAGTCTTTGTTTTTAACTTATCCTTATATTCAACTGCCACCTGATATTCCTTATCAACATCGATGACGCCGTTTTTGCTGACTCCCGCCATATTTGCCAGTGAAGTATTGACACGGATGGGATTTGAAAGAACAAGTCCGTTTCCTTTTCTGTCCTCAGTCACATAAGCCAGATGCGCATTGATGGCTTCCCTGGGATTCTTTAATGTAACTTCTTCACCTTTTATCTTAAGGGTACCCGTGATATCCGCACCGTAGGAACGTCCGAAGATACTCATTGCCAGCTCTGTTCTGCCGGCACCCATCAGTCCGTAGATACCTACCACTTCACCTGCTCCGACGTTCATGTTTACATTATCCACAACCTTGCGTTCTGCATAGAGGGGATGATATACAGTCCAGTTATCAACTTCCATATTTATATCGCCGATCTCAACACCGCTTCTCTTGGGGAAACGGTCTGTGATCTCACGTCCTACCATTCCTCTGATGATGCGGTCTTCGCTGATCGCGATCGAATGGCAGTCCAGAGTCTCTACAGTAGAACCGTCGCGGACAACTGTGATCTTATCGGCAACATATACGACCTCATTAAGCTTATGCGTAATGATGATCATGGTCATTCCCTGTTTTTTGAATTCGAGCATCAGATCCAGCAGAGCTCTGGAATCCGTTTCGTTCAGTGAAGACGTGGGCTCATCAAGAATAAGCAGTTTTGCATTTTTTGCCAGTGCTTTTGCTATCTCAACAAGCTGCTGTTTACCTGTTCCTATATCCTTGATCAGCACACGTGAGGATTCTGAAAGACCTACCATCTTAAGATATTTATCCGCCTCACTGTATGTTTCATTCCAGTTGATCGCGCTCTTCTTTCCCCTCTCATTGCCAAGAAACATATTCTCGCCTATCGACATCTGGGGTACCAGAGCTAATTCCTGATGTATTATAACGATCCCCTTTTTCTCGGAATCGGTTATCTTCTGAAACTGGCATATCTCACCGTTATAAATTATATCTCCCTCATAACTTCCGTAGGGATATATACCGCTAAGCACGTTCATCAATGTAGACTTACCGGCCCCGTTCTCACCAACCAGTGCATGTATCTCACCTTCTTCAACCTGAAGGTTTACATTATCCAGCGCCTTAACCCCGGGGAAGGTCTTGGTAATATTTTTCATTTCGAGTAATATCCTGCCCAAAAATATCCCTCCTATCTTACCCGGATCAAATGCTCCGGGCTGTCCAAAAACTGTTCTCCCTCGATATAAGCAGGCGGGTTTTGTCCCGCCTGCCCTATTATCAAATACTGCTTTTTCTTACTTTAACTGATCCTCGGTATAGTATCCGGAATCGATCAGGATGGTCTTGTAGTTATCTGCATCTGCAAATACAGGCTCGCAAAGGAATGAAGGAACGGTTATCACGCCATTGTTATAGGTAGAGGTATCGTTCACATCAACGGTCTCGCCATTGATGATCTGGCCAACCATCTTAACAACCTGAGAAGCAAGTGTACGGGTATCCTTGAATACTGACATTGACTGCTTGCCTGCGATCATGTTCTTGGTGTTCTGGATATCGCAGTCCTGACCTGTGATGATGGGATAAGTTCCGTTATAGTTTGCTGCAAGAGCGTTCTCAACACCAAGTGCGGTGGAGTCGTTTGAGCAAAGCCATACATCTACGTTGGTTCCGTCTGCATAGTATGAAGAAAGAATGTTCTCTGCTCTGGACTGAGCGGTCTCAGTTGCCCAGGTAGGAGTTGCAACTTCATCAAAGGTCTTCTGACCGGAAACAACTACCAGCTTGCCGCTATCGATGTAGCCCTTAAGTACATCGTAAGCACCGTTGAAGAAGTAACCTGCATTGTTATCACCGGGATCACCTGCGGTGAACTCAATGTTGAAAGGTCCTGCTGCATTGTCCAGATCAAGGGTATCCTTTACGTATGTACCCTGAACGGTACCAACCTTGTAGTTATCGAAGGTTGCGTAATAGGAAACTGCATCGGAGTTCATGAGCAGACGGTCGTAAGCGATAACGGGGATGCCTGCGCCCTTAGCCATGTCAAGAGCCTCACCAAGTGAAGAACCCTCGATAGCTGCGATAACCAGTACATCGCATCCGTTGGAGATCATGTTCTCGATCTGTGACAGCTGCTGCTGAACATCGTTAGCTGCGAACTGAAGCTCTACTTCGTAGCCTGCCTGCTTTAACTGGCTCTCCATGTTGGCGCCGTCCTGATTCCATCTCTGCAGATCCTTGGTAGGCATTGATACACCAACCTTGGTTCCGTTTGCAGGAGCGGGAGCGGTATCGGTATTGCCACTGTCAGAAGTGGTAGATGTAGCAGTAGTGGTACTGCTTCCTGCGTTGCCGCCGTCTGTGCTTGCTGCTCCTCCGTTATCACCTGTACATCCTGCAAGCATGGAAACTGCAAGTGTAGCGCCCAGGAACATTTTTGCTAATCTCTGCATCTTCATTTTTAATTCCTCCCATTTAAATTTTTTGTGAGAATGGAACCGACTGCCGGTTCCTGATGGCACGATAATAACACGGGTCAAATAGAAGATGCTTGCAAAGTTCTTCATTTTTTTGTTTTGTTTTTTTTACGCAAAAAGCCGGTGCTAGCATTTTTTTGGCATAGCACCGGCCGGATATCACAAATATGTCCACATCAGATCACTTTACATTCAGATAAACTTCCTCTTTTGAATGGAATCCGCTGTCGATTATCACCTCATCCATGTTTTCTCTGGTAACCTTTATAGGCTCCAGACGCACAAAGGGCAGTGTTTTTCCTCCGTTATCTATCTCTCCCACATCAGAGCCTGTTATCTCTTCTCCCCTTGCCAGCGCCACTGCACATTCCGCAGCCCTTCTGGCAAGCTTTTCCACAGGTTTATATACCGTCATTATCTGCGTGCCTTCCACTATCCTCTGGCAGGCCTCCAGATCCGCATCCTGTCCCGTTACCATTATCTTTCCCGCAAGCCTCTGTACTGCCAGGGAACTTGCCACCTGGCTTGCCACGTTATCGTTTCCGCACATAATGGCGTCGCACTGGGCTACCAGGTCGCGGTGTTCATATATATAATCTGCCGCCAGTTCTGCCCGCCAGCCGTCGCAATGGGTACTGTCCAATATTTCTACCCCATAGTTATTCATCACTTTGATAAAGGCGTTTTCCACCAGGGATACGTTATTATCCGCAGGCGATCCTCCTATCATTATAACCTTGCCGCCGGACAGCCCTTCCTGTATAAGACTCTGGCCCATCAGGGTTCCCACCATCTCATTATCAAAAGATATGTACAGATCTATGTCTGCATTATTTATCAGACGGTCGTAGGCAATGACTTTGATGCCTTCATTCTTTGCTGCCGCCACTGATTCGGTCAGCGCATCGGAATCGATACATACGATGACCAGCACATCCACGCCCTTTTTAATAAGATACTCTATCTGCCTGCGCTGCTCTTCCACATCACCGCTGGCGTTCTGCACATTCACTTCCGCCCCCAGTTCCTTGGCTGCCTGCACAAAGATATCGCGGTCTTTCTGCCATCTTTCTATTACGAAGGAATCAAAACTCATACCTATGGAAAGCTTCTTTTCCTCCTCCGCTGACCCGTTTTCAACGGAAGCTTCATTTTTCTGACATGCCCCCAGCGACAGAACCAGCATGGCAAACATCGCCAGCAATAAAATATACTTCTTTAACTTACGCATTTTTCTCCCTGTATTCCGTCGGAGTCAGTCCGACATTCTTCTTAAAAGTACGGCTGAAATAATTGGGATCCGAATAACCGCACATGGCGCAGATCTCCTTCATTGACAGCTCGGCTTTACCCAGCAGTTCCTTGGCTTTTTCTATCCTGAGATTAGTAAGATATTCTATAAAGTTCTCGCCTGTAGCTTCTTTAAATAGTTTGCTGAAATAATAAGGCGAGATATTTACTACCCTTGATACATCATCAAGGGTTATATCCTTCGAATAATTATCCCCGATATAATCCCTTGCATTCTTTATGATATCGGTAGATCGCTCCTGCCTCTTGCTGCCTATATTACGGCATGCAGTAGTAAGTTTACTCAAAAACCAGACCTTCAGCTCATCCACGCTTTCCATGGACATTATCTCCGGCAGATAGGAATCCCTGGATCCGAAGCGGTAAGTCATACCTCCGTTCTCGTATGCAAGACTCTCCGCACGCAGGGTGAACTCCAGTATCTTTAAACGGATAGCCATGATATTGCCGCCGTCAAAGCTCTTCATCCATTCCACAAATCTTTCCGCATACATGGAAGCCTCGCTCAGATCGCCCCTGCCCACGCTTTCCAGCAGTCCTTTTTCCAGATCAACAGGGTAATCTTTCTCGTAATCACAGCCTATGGGCAGATCGTCGGCATGGGCCACCTGTCCCGTAGATGCTATCAGCGCATTCTGCGCTTCCCTGTAGGATTTTACCAGCTGCCTGATGGGTTTGATACGTCCCACTCCCAGACGGAAACTGAAGCCGAATTTCTTGCGAAGATATCTTATAAGCTCTCTTCCCTTTTCGATCAATTCTATCCTGGCGTTATATTCCATCTCGTCATCGGAAAAAGGAACCAGGATCGCTACCTTATTACCCATAACGGAACCCACCTTGCAGGGAAAGAATTCCTTAAGACTGCTGCGTAATTCCTGGTAATGTGTTGATATCTTTACGGAACTTCCCACGGCGTTGGTCATATGATTGCCTTCCTGGGTATCGCCGCATACCAGGCACATCATGTAGCCGTAGCCTGCATCCACTCCCAGGATGGTCTTGTAATTATCAATATCCTCATCAAAATGTTCCTGGAAAAGTATATTATAGATGAGACCGTTTTCTATGATGGGCTCAACATTCTCCAGTTTTTCCCTTACCAGAAGATCCTCGCTGCGCTTCTTTCTCTTTAAATCTATCTCCTCCATGGCTTTCTTAAGAACCATGACAAACTTGGTCTTCTCCATGGGTTTGTTTATATATTCCAGAACGCCCAGTTTGATGGCTTCCTGTGCATAATCAAATTTATCGTAGGCACTCATCACGATAAAGACCGTGTTCACGGAGAATTTCCTGATCTCCTTCATAGCCTCTATCCCGTTGATGCCGGGCATCTGTATATCCATTACGGCAATATCCGGACGGAAGCTTTCCGCCAGTTCTATTACCGATCTTCCCGTCTTTGCAAACTCCACCTCGCATTCGTCACCGAATTCCTTTTCTATGATATATTTCATGGAATCGATAACGATACCTTCATCATCAGCCAGCAGTATCCTGTACATTCGTCACACCTCTGTATCATTAACATAGGGCAGGCTTATCACTACTTCCGTTCCCATGTCCTTTCCTTCACTGTTTATTTGTATAACATCTTCTCTTTCACTGAATAATTTCAATCTTGCGATCACGTTATCCATACCTACGCCGTTTGAATCACCCGCGCTTTCCTCGTATCTCCATTCGCCGCCTATCAGCTTATCGATATCTTCACGGCTCATACCCTTTCCGTTATCTTTTACGGAAATAAAAACCCTGTCCTCATCACGATAGACCCTCAGGAGTATATGACCTTTATCACCCATCTCCCTTATACCATGATTTACGGCGTTCTCAACGATGGGCTGAAGTATCATCCCCGGCATCTTTACCTTAAGCAGCCTTTCATCAACCTGCTGGTCATAATGTATATCCCCGGAAAAACGCACGTTCAGTATGCGGATGTAATTATCCACCAGATCCACTTCGTTTTCAATACTGACCAGCTCGTCCTGCTTCTTAACGTTATAACGGAAGAAGTCTGCAACGGTCTGCACATATTCGTAGGTCCTGTCCGCGCCTTCCATCATGGCAAGCTGTGCGCCGGCATTAAGGGTGTTGAACAGGAAATGGGGATTTATCTGTGCGCGGAGATATTTCAGCTGTGCATCCTTCAGATGGGTCTCCATCATCAGTTCCTTCTCCTGCATGACTCTTTCCTTTTCCATACTCATGCGGAGCTTTTCGATATACTCTCTTATGCTGACCATCATCTTTCCGAAAGCAACGGTCAGTCTTCCTATCTCATCGTTGTTCGTACTCTCAGGCAGCTTTGCTTCCAGATTACCGTTTGCCACTTCGCCGGCGCTCTTTGCCAGCGCGCCCAGAGGCTGTATCAGATTCCTGATGATACCGGTTATGACAAAGGCACTGCTGAAGAGCACCGCAAACATTACGACCACCGCAAAGATCTCCAGCTTTCTGAAACGCCTTGCCAGATTGGTATATTTAACAGAGTTACTTACGAACTGCTCTTCATTAAGGCTTCGGATATAGGCTTTGATATATTCGTATTTTCTTGTAGCCTCCTCAAAACTGACTCTGTACCTCTCAACATTCCTGCCTCGCTTAGCCTCGATGGTACGGGATACCATGCCCAGATAATCCTCCGACATATAATGGATATTACGTTCCATCCTGTCATAGGCCCTGTCGCTTACTTTGACATCCAGCTCCTGGGCCAGCTCCGAATAACGCTGTTCCGACATATAATAATCGGAAAGCGAATCCGTGGATTTGGAATTCAGATATTCCGTCATGGTACGCTGTACGCCGTCCAAGGCTTCCAGCATAACGTTCAGATGGCTGTTTTCACGATAGGTGCCTTCCATATCAACAGACATCCTGTTTATACTCAGCAGCAGTGCGATATCAACGATAAAAGTCATCAGATTGGCCAGTATGAATATACCGCTTATCTTATGTGAAAGGGGGAGACCCGCCAGCTTACTTCTCATACGGCTCCTCCTTATTTATATATTCACTGACATTATTCCTGTCAATTATCGTTACATCTGCGGTAAAATACTGGCTGGTATTACCCGTGCTGATATACTCATCCATAGCTTCAACGCAGTACCTTCCAAGCTCCTGCGTATCAACGGCCAGAGAGGAATAAACTACGCTCCTGCTTATGGCATTCAATATCTTTTCCGAATTGTAATAGCCCAGTATATAAACGGCGCCCACCAGATTGAAATCTATGACGGCCTGATATGCGCAGGTGGTATCCAGCTCGCTTAAGCATACCATGATATCAGGCACCTCTTCTCCCATGAAGATATCCCTGACAGCTTCCTCAACAGAGAAGGGATTGCTGTTATCAACCGGCACGGTCCTGATGATAAACTCTTCCTCTGCTTCTTCACGCTCCAGACTGTCCTTGATACCCGACAATATTACATTCTGGTCATAAAGGGGCTTCTTTTCCTCAACAAGCACGGTGACGCTGTAGCTTGCTTTGGGTTCCTCTTCCATATCGCCGGCAAGACGCTGCATCTCGTTTTTTGCACTGAGAATCTGGCGTCCGTATTCAAGACCTATATTGTAACCGCTGACACCCACATAAGAGCACCTGCCGGTCTCGGGTATATCCGAATACATGGTCACCACGGGTATGCCCTTCTCTACCGCTTCATTTATAAGTCCTGCCAGCTCCTCCTGTCCGCTGCCGTATACCATTATCCCGTCAACCTTAGCTGCAATGGCCATCTCCATCAGCTCTTCGGTAGAATAATCGTAGCTTAAGTTCGATCCGAAGAGTTCCACATAAGCATCTTTATCCTCTGCAGCTTCTCCGGCACCCTTCCATACATACTGCCAGAAGGAGGACTTATAGTCATCCGTGATCATTGCATAATAACGGCTATAGTTCTTTACAGGCTCCTCATCCGCATCCGTTCCGGAAATAAAGCGAAAATATATCCAAGCCACGGCAAATACCGCAGCTGCAAAAACTATGCTTAATATGGGAAAGATGATCGACTTTGAACGCACGTCCGCACTCCCCTGAACCAAATCGTTTTTCTGATTATAACATACTTTCAAAAAAGCAAAAGTAAAATAATAGTTGTATGTACATATTGGATAGAATATAATGAAAAAGCTATGACACTTATGGAGAAGCTCAAAAAATTCATCACACAGGACACTGCCAGAGAAAATGAGTCAAAGAAAATGGCTGTTCTTGTGCGTATTCTGTGCATTACGCTTATCGTCTTCTTCCTGTTCATGACCCTTGGTTTTTTCTGGGTAAAGATCAATTCTGCCGCTGTAGGCAATCTGCTGCTGGCTGTATTTTATTCCATGGTATTTGTGCTTTCCTATCTTATACCCAAAAAGCCTCTGGTCTGGTCCTTTATAATAGTAACTACCGTCTGGGCTTCAGCAATGCTCTGGCTTTTCGGACCGGATTCGAGTTTTCAGATATTCCCGCCTTTTGTAATATTCATTTTCTTTTTTGCAAGCTATGACAGCCTTCCCTATAAGGTTGTCTTCGGTATCTGTACCTTTGCGGTCTATCACGGCATGTCCATGCTCTATGGCAGCAGGCTCCCCCTGCTGGCCCTGAATACTGCAGCGCACCGCTGCGTCAGGGACTGCAACATGTTCATCATGATCTTATGCACCTGCATAGCCGCCCATATCTTTTCCAAAGATAATCTTAAGATGGAAAACAAACTCATAGAATATAATAAACGGCTGCAGGATAAGGCAAACACCGATCCTCTGACAGGGCTCAACAACCGTGGCATGGCTATAGATTATCTTGAGGATTTTGTAAAGAAGGCAGATGAAATGATAGCAAGCATCTGCATCTGCGATATAGATCACTTCAAGCAAGTAAACGATACTTACGGTCATGATGCAGGCGACCTGGTGCTGAAAGCTGTAGCCGCAGCTCTTGCTTCCACCGTGGGAGACAGCGGCTTTGTAGCCAGATGGGGAGGAGAAGAATTCTTTATCGCCTTTCCCAATATGAACGGCGACCAGGCCATAGACGTACTCTACAGAGTCCAGAGCCGTATCCGCAAGATCCTGGTGGAGACCGACGGTCATAATATCAGCGTTACCATGACTTACGGCCTCACCGAATATGATAAGATGAAGACCCTCACCGATAATCTCAAGGATGCCGACGGCAAACTCTATGACGGCAAACAGAGCGGCAGGGACAAGATAGTCTACTGAAATTCTCTTGCACAATAAGGCGCTTCATAAAGTTTTCCGCCTGCAAAATATGCCATTGAACGGCAGCCTCCGCGGCAGGCTTCCTTTTTATCACAGGATGCACATTTCCCCGTAAGCTTATCCGTATCGAACTTCCTGTTATATGCAAAGGCATCGGGATCTTCCCATATGCTCTTTAAGCTGCGCTGCCTGATATTTCCTTCAAAAAATCTTTCATCATAAAGGGATTCGCAGCCTTTAACATTTCCTATGCTGTCGATACCTATTACCGTAAGTCCGGCCTGACATCCCTTATAAACAGCAACGCCGCTCCTGTTGCCACGCAGCGACCCTTCACCGGGTGTGAAATAACCTATGTTATCCGCTATCCCTATTGCGAAAGGTGCATCATCATGTTCCTCAACAAAACGTATGACACGCTTAACATCAAATCGGTGATCCACTCCGGACCGGGATGCATTCCCCATGGGAAGGCAGGCCTGCAGCTGCCAGGCAAAAATGGGATAATCTATAAGAAAATCATAGAGCTCTTCTAAAGTCTTTTCATTTTCCGAATTAAGCGTACTGATAACAGAAGTGGGCACTCCCACATTTGCAAGTACGCCCAGGGCCCGTTTCACACGTTTGAAACTGCCCTCCTGACGATAGCGGTCATGAATGCACGCCGGCCCGTCCAGCGAAAGCGCCAAAGATTCTATATTCAGTGCCTTAAGCTGCATCGCCAGATCGGTGTCTATCATATAGCCGTTACTGATTATGCATACCGCCATACCGTTCTTTACCAGGCGGTCTACAATATTCTTCCAGTCAGGGCGCATGAATATCTCCCCGCCTATCAGGTTTATACGACGGCAGCCTAGCTCTGCCAGATCATCCGCCAGTTTTAAGCACTCTTCTTCACTCAGCTCGTTCTCCCTTGCCTTACCACCGCCGGATCCGCAATACTTGCAGGAAAAGCAGCAGGCCAGGGTGATCTCCCATACACATTGTTTTAACTGATATTTTCCCATAGCTTACGCCAGTCCGGTCTCCTCCGTATCCTGCTTCTTTCCGCATTCGCGACAGAATTTCTCTTCCGCACCGAGTCTGGTTCCGCAGCCCGGGCAGTCCCTGTAGCGCTTAGCGTCCTTTAAGGGCGTTCCGCAATCACGGCAGAAATTTTCACCCTTCGACATAGTCCCGCATTCCGGGCAGAAGCAGTATATCCCCTCACGGACCTTTACCGTCCCGATTCCTATCATATTATCAGGAGCAGGACTGCTCACAGGCCCCGCATAAACGGCCATCATCGGCGGTCCTGCATAAACCATCCCAATCTGCGTCGGTCCTGCATAAACGGCCATCATCTGCGGTCCGGCATAAACCATCATCATCTGATTCAGATCAATTTCCTTATTCATATTTTTTTCGTCATTATTATCCATAGATGCTGCTCCTTTAATTCTGTTTTGCATTAAGATAATATCTCACATTTAAACGCGTTTCCGTCATTTCTTCATTCGGGGTTATTGCGGGAACATATTCGGTGACATAGGTATCTCCTGAATAAGGATCAACATAATATCTGACCTGTGCACCCGTATACGATCTGAAAAGGATAACTACTCCCTTATCGCTGGTGGATTCTATATCCCAATAAGTCGGATAATCTCCTTCTTCTATTATCTTGTCCAGATCCGGATAGTTGTCATGGCAGTAATCTACGATCGCATAAAATACTTCATCATCAGAAAGTCTGCTGTCTGCAGTCCTGTCTATGATTGTTATGGTATTCACTATTTCAGCGAAACGTCTTCCGAAGCCTTCCGAAGCTTCAGCAGCAAAATGCGCCGCAGCGATCACGCAGCCGTCGGAAACGGGAATGATATAAACCATCTGCATCCGGTCGATCGGTCCTCCACCGCTGGCCCATAATGCATCGATCTCAAAACAGTCACCTGCATTATCCAGCTTGGTAATTCCTGTCATGACGTCATATTTTTTCATAAGCTTCGCCTGGATCGCTTCAGAGGCTGTATCGCGGTCTTCCGGACTGAATGTCACCTCAAGATAATTCTCCGGAGAATCCGCATTGTCATATATGGAAACGAAACGTTCCACGCCCGCATCCTTGCTCCGGGCTAAACTCTCATAATCGTAATCCATTTCAAAGCCGATTGCCTCGTTCTTTACATGTTCGTATTTAACAATCTCCTCCATGCCTTCAAGCATGATGGTGTCCTCAAAGCGCTCACCGTCTTTTCTTCCGCCGGCAGTCACGGGTTCTGTTACATCATCCTCTGATCCTGCCGGTGTTTCCTCAGGTTCATCCGGGCTTTCAGGTGCGGTGGTGGCAATGGGTTCCGTGGTATCGGCGGGATCTAAAGTTACAGCCGGCTTATCCGGCTCCGGCGTAACATCCTTCCCGTTACAGCCGGTGAGCATTGCCATCAGCGGTACCATACATGCAAATTTTCCTATTGCAGCAATTACAGATTTCTTTTTCATAATTCTCTCCTCAACTTTTTCATATCAATATAAAATATTATTATACCAATAAATGACATATCTGTCATTTATGACATTTCACTGAACATTTTTATAACAAAGGCAGTATCTTGTCACACCGTTATCTGCTGTAACCGTACTGTAGAGTTCACAGCCAAGATGCAGATACATATATGCATAGTCTTTCATATCCGTATCGAATAAAACCGGTATATCAAGCTCATCCGACATATTCTTTGCATATTCCACCAGCTCGGTTGCGATCCCCTGCCCCTGGTATTTTTTATCAACGCAGACCATAAGTACATCCAGATGCCGCTGTTTTGCATACTCCGCATTCGCTCCGCGGATCTGGTCCGCATAATTCAGAAGGCTCTTAAGCCTGGACCGCCTGATCTTCGCCATCATCCTTATCAGCATCCATAACTGCGGAAGCTTATGTGCATGCGCCGAATCCTCCAATCCGATAAATCCGGTAAGATCCTCGTTTGCATATAATTCGCCGGCTTTGTATACATAGTCCACATACAGCGCCAGGTACGTCATGACATCTTCACGACGCTCATCATAAGATCCCCAGTCATGAAACAGTTCATTGGTCACAAAGGCTTCGCCAATAAGTGTGCGGATCTTTTTAAGCTGGCTTTTCGATAAGTTTTCTACTTTTTTAATCATTAAAACCTCTGTTGTGATGATTAAAACTCTTTCCTATTCATTATACCCGTGCTGATCAGAAGTGAAACAAGCATGATCACAACAGCTACGGCTCCCATCACTCCGGCTACCGTAACAGCCGGTATCTGCTCAAGTCCGGAGATAAACGCCTTAGCATCAAAACCCGTAGTGCTTCCCAGGAAATCAGCTATCTTGCCTCCGAATATGATAACCAGCGCTCCGATTCCGAAAATGGCAAAGAATACCAGTCGTCCCTTTTCGGCTCCGAATTTAAGCACTATAGGTATCATCACACTGCATACCAGCATAAATACCGGTATATACATCAGATCCTGTCCTAAAAGATCCAGGACGTCAAAGCTCTCTTTCTTTATCATCAGGGATGCAAACTGTACAACAAGGGCAAATACCCATGATACAGCCAATACCATAAATGAAAGCAGGAACTTTTCTTTTGCATAGTTTTTTCTTGTCCCCGGCATCGCCATAAGAAAAGCCATACCGTTATCAAAGCTGTCATTTGAGATCGTGCTAAAAGCCAGAAGTACCGCGATCATGGGAAAATAACTTACCACAAAAGAGCTATCCATGGAATATCCCAGGAATACAGCCAGAACAAGATAAAGTGCCATAAGCTTTTTCTGCTGAGCCAGCATATGAAGATCTTTTATCAATAATCCTTTCATCTCTCATTCCCTCCCAAAGTCAAAACGATGATATCATCGATACTGCTGTTTTCCACTACGATATTCGGATAATTATCAAGATAATACTGCTTTTCATCAGTCAGACAGGTTACACTCAGCCGTTCTTTCCTGCTCACCTTTATATATTGCTTATCAAGCTCCTCGAATTCTTTGTCCGACATCTTAAGGATCCCGTAGCGGCCAAGCAGTGTATCGGTATCCTCATGAAGGCAGATACGTCCTCTGTCTATCATATAGATATCATCGCAAAGCCCTTCAAGATCCGACGATATATGTGAGCTTATAAGGATCGACCTTGAAGGATCTTCTTCCATATATTCACGGAGCAGATCAAGCACCTCATTTCTTGCCAGTACATCAAGGCCTGTGGTAGGCTCGTCCAATACCAGAAGCTTTGCCTTATGGCTTAACGCCGAAAGCACTTTCAGCTTTGCTTTCATACCGCTTGAGAAATCCTTGATCGGTTTATCGAAAGGAAGGTTCTGCCTTTTGCATCTTTCCGTGAATTCCTCTTCCTGAAAATCCTTATAGGAAGCCCGCAGGATGCTTACCACATCCTTGATATTCAGCATCATGCTGAAGTTCGAATCGGAAAGCGCCACGCCTATGGAATCCAGTTCCTCCCCCGGATCCTTTCCCAGAACCTTTATGCTGCCGCTGTCCGGCCGGACCAGTCCCAGAATAGACTTGATGGTCGTGCTCTTGCCGGCTCCGTTCTTTCCGATCAGACCGGTCACAGTCCCTTCCGGGATATTTATGGATACATTTAGTTCAAAACCTTTATATTTCTTTTGAAGATTCTCTATTACGATCATATCCTTAACTCCTTATCATTCATTGAGGATGATCTCCAGGATCTCTCTGATCTCATCATCGGAAAGCCCCAGTGCCCTGGCCCGCTCGGTTGCAAGAGCAAAGGCTTCTTCAACGGATTTCTTTCTGGCTTCCGCTGCAAGCGCCATATCCGTTGCCGCAACAAAGCTGCCCTTTCCGTGTACCGTTACGATAAATCCTTCTTCCTCAAGTTTGTCATATGCTTTCTTTACCGTAAGGGCGCTGATCTTAAGCTCGTTTGCCAGTGTCCTTACAGAAGGAAGCGGCTCACCTTCTTTGATACCGCCATTTATGATCTCCTGCTTTATATTGTCCATCAGCTGCTCATATACAGGTACCATAGATGTATTGTTTATAACTATCTGCATGCTTTTTTCCCTTTCCCCGGAGCCCCCGCCTGCGCATTGCGTTGGTTCGAAAGATTTCTGCAGTAATCTTTCCCCTCCGGATATAAACAGTATATAACAGTATAAAACAGTTGTCAACTGTTTTATACTGTTTATCGCAAAAAATAACACCTGATGAATCAGGTGTTATAAGATAACGTGTACCTTTACATATAGTTTAAAAACTTAATGGCGATCCGAAGATCGCCGCATATCCTTTACTTCAATATATCATGTAATCACTTCCAAGGCTGAAACCTTCGACATATCAGCCATGCCCAACTCTTCTACCATAAACTGCAACACATCACTTGAGTCAGAAAATGGATGACTTTCAATATAATCCCTTATCAATAATGCTTTGGATCTGTTCCCCGGTATTTTGATATATGAAATTATCAGGCTCACAAAATCATCATAAGACCGATCTACCTTATATAATAATTCCCTAAATTCTCTCATAGTCATAATAAAATATCCTCATCATCAAGGTTATCATATCTCATCAGAAATAAATAATCATCAAAGCCATGATTTTCCAACAAATAAATATAATAACAATTATCCAATCCTACTGATCTATGCGCTATATACAACAAACCATCATATTTAGGATAGTATAGATTATTAATTTCATGGCGTATTTTTTCGCGCTCTTTTATCGATATTGCATTGCCTGAAAAAGATAACGTGTACCTTTACATATTAATTTCCTTAACAATCTTGTAAAGGCACACGGTCATTTATATTTCAAATTTTTTCTATTCTGCCCTCTGTCAGGTATTTTCTCATATCGATCGTGTTCAGCCAGTCACAAAGGCGCTCGTCAAGCTGTCCGCTGTATTTTTCATATAACTCAGGATTCCAGCAATCGGGATCGTCTTTTGCATAGATCTCGATATCGGCAAAGATCGATCTGGAGAGATAATAAACCGCCTTGGCGCTCAGGATATTATCGGATTCATCCGTGCTGAGCTCTATCCTCATAAGCGGATCAAAAAGTGAATCTCCGTTCATGTCCTTATGCGCGCACATCTCTATGGTGATGCAGCCCTCTTCCCTTCCGCTGAAGTATACCTGCAGATCCCAGTCTTTTTCGATTATGATCGCACTGTCTTCGTATCCTACATATTCAAGTATCTTTGCTATCCTCTTACCGTTTCTTTCCATCAATGCTGTGTTCATGGCTTTGCTCCTCCACTGTGATCACTTATTCCGATAGTATTTCTGTAAAACATAGAACGCCGGCTTACGGTATGTTTTTGTTTCATCAAGAAGTCCTTTCCTGTTGTAATACTTCTGTATAACGCTGGTCCTTCTGGGGCAGCGGAAATCATACAGTATCCAGGGTGATATCCCTTTTACATAATCGATCTTCAAAAGCGTATCCAGCTGGCGATCATATACGCAGGCTTGATATTCCTCAGTTCCTTTCCGGTCCGGATCCCCCGTATTCCCGCGCATTGCGTCTGCGCCGAATTCGGTTATTATCACAGGTTTATCCGGATCACTGTTCTTCATAAGCTCGGGAAGACGTTCAAAATCCGGTGAATACCAACCGCAATATTCATTAACGCCTATGATATCCAGCGAATCCGCAAGCCTGTCCGCGATCCTGTTTTCTGCTTCATCTACAAGGCACGCTGCAGATACAAGCCTGCCCGGATCCGTTTCATGCGCATAGTCGGCCAGACCTTTCATAAAACTTAAGCGGCTGTCCGTATCGGCATTCTCATTTCCCACTGACCATATGATCACAGAAGCCCTGTTATAGTCTCTCTCTATCAGCTCTGCCAGCTGATTATGGGCATCCTCATATGTTTCTTCCCTTTCGAAACGTATAGCCCAATATACAGGTATCTCCTCCCATAGCATGATACCCATCTCATCGGCAAGCTTTGCCATTCTTTCATGGTGGGGATAATGTGCAACACGCATGAAATTACATCCCAGTTCCTTAGCAAGGCTGATATTCTCTATTCTTTCTTTATCCGTCAACGCACGCCCGTTCTCTGTACTGTCTTCGTGGGCACTGATGCCTTTTAAAAATATACTCTGTCCGTTAAGCAGTATCTCCCTGCCCTGAACCTTTATCTCCCTGAAACCCACACGGTCAGAAACCGTATCTTCATTAAAACACAAAGTCACATCATACAGGTACGGATCTTCGGGGCTCCATAATCTCAGGTCCGCAGCAATCTCTGTTTCCCCTTTTCCGTTTACGATGTCAACTTCTTCATCTATCTTAAGCTCATCGATCTTAAGCTTTGCTTTTCCCTCTGTACATTCAGATAATGATACTGATGCATGGATCTTATTGAACCCGCCGTCCGGTACAAGATTTATCCTGAATGATCTGATATATACCCCGGGAAGCGTTATCAATCCTATGTCACGAAATACACCGCCATAATTAAACCAGTCCGTATTCTCCGTAGGAACCTGTTCCGGCCGCCTGGTACTGTCAACACAAAGAATGATCCTGTTTTCTTCCTTAAGCAATTCCGTAATATCAAAATAAAACGGCGTTGAAGCTCCGCGATGCATTCCAATATAGCTGCCGTTGATAAAAACCCTGCATAACATTGAAGCGGCTCCGATACGTAAAATACATCTGCCATTGTCTGCAGTATCATATCTGAACTTCCGCGTAAATACCATCGGCCCTTCATATAAAAGATACTCGGAAGCAAAAGTATTCCAGCAGCAGGGCAGTTTCATAAGCGGCCATTCATCAAAAGAATAATCAACAGGAAGTGTAAAGCCTCTCTCGTCAACATATCTTTCCCTGTACCAGTTCTGTCTCAGGCAGGTGTCATATTGATCTACCGCATAATTCCATTCTCCGTTCAATGACAGGAATTCCCTCCCGCCCTCAAAGACCATATCTTTATGCGTTGCTTTTTTATTCTCATATCCGGCAGCATAATCTTCCAGATGTATGTCAGATAAATACTTTTTTACCATTGAAAATCCTTTCTCTTTCCGGTGGTCTACTAACAGTCCGCTTACCAAATACCATCCCCGTCACCTAAAATGATATTCTTAATATTATCGTCTATTTGTGAGTGACTAAGTCCCTGTTTAATTAAAGGCTGGACAACTTCCCTGCTTTCACGCATATGCGGCAGCTGCGAAGCAAGCTTGCAAGCTTTGTCTTCCCTGCCCGCCTTTAAGTACAAAAAACATAATGCAGCTCTAATCGTTGATTTCTGCTTTTCGTTATTGGAAATAGGTAACCCCCGTTCCATTAACTCTATAGCTTCTTCTGTATCACCTTTTAATGCCAATGTACTTGCCAATCCCAGTATCATCCCCGGCTTGTTCGGATATATCAACAGGGCATCGCGATAGGTTTTTTCTGCCATATCCAAGTCGCCACTTCTTTGATATTCAACAGCTTTTTTATGAATATTGTATCGTGTTTCTTCTGCCCGGATAGTGTCCATTCCAAGAAGCAGATCAACGCTTGTCTCGAATATATTAGCTAACGCAGGAAGAAGCGTAATATCGGGATAGCTTTCGCCTCGTTCCCATTTAGATACGCTCTGCGGAGTAATTCCTAAAAACTCAGCCACATCCTCTTGCGTCAATTCTTTTATAAGCCTGTATTTTTTCAAGTTGGCAGGTAAATACATCATAAGCAGTTCCTCCGATATAAATTATATTCAGAACGTTCTATGAAAATAATACCACTTATATGTGTAAATCCAATGACGCAATAGTTGTATTAAACTCAACTACAATATAATTTATCCTTTCATCGTGTATTATTCCAATTCTATTCATACCTGTGACTGTTTGGGGTCAGATTTATTAAAAATGGGTTTTAGTATACTTTTTCTAACCCAATCATAATACTGTTTTCTATCTTCTTCGCTAACTGTATCATCCTCTTTACTTTCATCATTATCTTTCCCTGAGACACCACCTATTTTATCCAAATAAACAAAAGATACTTTTTCTTCACCCAGCTTTTCTATTATCTTATCTTTTAAAACCTTTTCTTCATGAGGGATGATATATATTAGTTTTACACCCTTTCCCTCCCATTTTTCCAATCCATTATCTTTGATCTGCGTAGCCTGTTTATAATATTTCTTTGATGACGTTTTCTGGCTATTATTATTTTTCTTTTCAACTTTGGCTATTATCTCTGTAAGTTTATATTGCTCTTGTTTTTCAGGATTTTTGTAATTTTCTAAAAATTCATCATCTTTTATTCCCGAACTACTATATTTATTAAAAACAGCAGTAAACTCTTCAAGCATTTCGTCAGATCCAGATCCGGATCCGGATATTCTATTAATATAATTTGCATATGCATTTATTTGCTCATCATTTATACTATCTGAAGATGTTTTTAGTTCAACTATGTAAATAAATTTATCATCAGAAAGAATATAGTCAGCCTTTGTATTACTATATGATGCTTTTTTTGATTTATTTTCTTCTGTTTCATTTTTTTTCTGTTTCATTTTTTCCAGCTTATCTTTTACCGCTTCCTTAACTAACGGAAACTCTTTTGTTATATATTTCAAATTATTACTTCCTTTTAGTTGTCCGGCAACGATATCAACTATCACCGGCGTGATCAGCGTATCGATAACTACTTCCGTCTTTATGCCGGCGGTGTAATAATCGTTGATCACGTTTTTTGTTATAATACTTAATATAGATTCTTCTACACTCATGTTCTTTCTCTTCCTCTACTCTTTCAAGATTCTTCGCTTCGCTCAGAATGACAGGGCAACAGGTTGTCACCCCCCCAGAATGACCAAGTCACAAGACGCGGCCCGCCTTTTGGTATCAGGAAAGCCCACTGCATATCCCCAGCATATCCCCTCGCTCCAGTGTTACTATCTTGTCACTGTAGTCAGCGAAAAGTTCCGGCTCTTTAAAGGCGGCGGCACTTTCGGTGTGCATGGGGACTATGATGTCGGGGCAGGTCATGTCCATCAGCTTTTTGAGGTCCTCTACATAAGCGTGGCCGGAGGTATGCAGGACCTCTATGTTTTCCGGCTTGTATCCCTTAAGGAATTCTACCACCGAAGGATCCTCGGCCTTACCGCCTTTAAGATATCCGGTCCACATGGAATAGATAATATGCGGATCCTTCATGGCCATAAGGCGTTCTTCAAACTTACCCGTAGAAACATAGGGATTTCTGTTAGGCCTGGCCAGCATAACAAAACCTTTATCAAGATAAATATCCGGTCTGGCCATATGGAACGGTTTCCGCTGCGTGCCGGGTATCATGTGCTCTTTAAGATCTTTTATACAATAATCATTCTCATTTGGGCACAATACATAAATTTCATTTCCGTATCTGTAATCATCAGGGAAATACTTATGCTTTGCTTCTATGGCAGTCATCATAACGCGGGCCTGATACGGATCTACGATAAATGCCTTATCCCGCGGCGTGGCAAGATAAAATCCCATAACACTGTCTATATTCGTAGAAGACACCAGCACAACATTTTCCTTATGCCGGCTGAATATCTCCGCTGCCTTTTCCTTCAGATCCTTCTCGGTCCTTATAGGATTTACCGCTTCCTCTTTGACCCTTGATACCATGGTGCCCTCGGTGATCAGTATGTCAACCTTCCCGATCTTTTCCCTTACCAGCTTTTCAAAATTCTTTTCACCGGGGATCCCGTGTGCGCGGAAATCACCTGTATACAGGATGCGTTCCCCGTTCATTTCTATCACAAACATATAGGCGTCCAGAGCAGAATGATCGCAGATAAGCGGCATTATCCTGATCCCGTTAAGATCCTTAAACTCTCCGGCTCTCCAATAGGGGATCATCCTGTCTATGACAGGAGTCTCTATCTTATCTGCCTGTCCGTTCTTTATCTTTACATAGTCCGCATCCTTTGCAATGATCTTCATTATATCTTTTGCGATCCGGCCTATATACATGGGTATGTCTTCGGGGATCCTGTTCTTTAAACCGGTATGGTCTCCATGGTAATGCGTAAACAGGACAGCATCTGTCTTTACTTCCTGCCGGGAAAACACTTCCTTCACCAGCTCATCATCATCAAGCTCGGCATTCTCCGTTCCGGGAAGATTTGCGCCAAAGTCTATCAATACGCGGTGGTCACCCTTTTTTATCTCCGTGACTATACCGCCTATCTGGTTTATTCCTCTGTATATCCTGATCCCGTCCATATCGTATCTCATACAAAACCTATCCTGCGTATATCCTGCCCTCTGCCCGCTATGATCTCCTCATCAAAATCATCACCGATAAGGGTTGTAAGTATCCTTTTTGTAACCCGCCCCTTACGGTCAGGTCCCGATATTCTCTTCGCCTGATTGAGCAGTGCTTTATCCAGCATATTCCTGGCAAAACGTCCGTTTCCGAAATCAGGCATCATACATGCATTATAGAATATCTTCCTGCATTTTTCTACCGCTTCCGGCTCCATCACAAAGCCCTGCTCCGCGCTCATATCCATGATGATCTGCGTAAGCTCATCAGCATTATAATCCTTGAATTCCATATGAAATGCTATCCTGCTGCGCAGGCCTTCATTTCTTTCAATAAAGGATTTCATGGGTTTGGGATATCCCGCGAATATCACTATCACCTGATCGCGCATATTCTCCATTTCCTGAACTCTCTATACTTTCTTATTAATTTTGCACAAAAAACCTTGATTATAAGCCTTTTG